>JAYEHB010000329.1:0-6925 GCA_034659375.1 Thermodesulfobacteriota bacterium | reverse complement strand
CACAATAAATAACCAGATATCACCTTCACATGCTATCTTCGTAAGTCTGGTTGTGATGAGATTGTCTCCGTTAATATATGCCGGGGGGGCAGCAAGCAGTTCTATCTGCTCAGGTCTCACAGCGACCTTGACCTTTTCTCCTATAGTTGCACGATCTTTTGATTTAAGAAAAAATCCATCCATTTTAAGATCAGTCTCTCCATTGTTTTTGGAAACCACACATGCATCCAGGAATGAGGCTCCAACAAAATCTGCAACAAACTGGTTGTCAGGTTTTTCAAAAATATCATTTACAGACCCTGACTGAAGAACGTCTCCTTTATGCAGGATAACAGCCTTATTTGCCAGAGTCCACAAATCCTTCATATCATGGGTTACATGAATTACACTTGTACCATTTTGATTAATTATTTCCCCAAGAAGCTTACGTATATCTTTTTTTGTCCCAGGATCAAGGGCTGAAAAAGGTTCATCCATAAGAAGCAGCCTCGGTTTTACAACCAGAGCCCTTGCAAGGGCAGTACGCTGCTGCTCTCCCCCGGACAGGGTATCGGGCTTTCGTCCTAAAAGATGATCTATTCCAAGACTGACAGCTATTTTTTCAACCTTTTCTTTTATTTTTCTTTTATCTTTTTCTTTTTTTTTCAACCCATAGGCTATATTGTTAAAAACAGTGAAATGGGGAAGAAGAGCATAATCCTGATAAACAATTCCAATGCCTCTGTTTTCAGGAAATTCATCTGTTATATCTTTATTATCAAGAAACACTTTTCCTTTTTCAGGAGAGTAAAAACCTATGATACATTCCAGAAGAATACTTTTTCCTGAACCTGTAGGTCCGATAATTGCCGTGTAATCTCCATGCTCCAGCTCCAGATTCAAAGAATTTAAAGCAAAATCACCAAGTTTTATGCAAAGATTTTGAACAGATAGATAACTCATATATTTGCCTCTGTTTTCTCAAATATAAGGATAGCCACAAAAGAGACTAAAACCAGTATAATACCGCTGGTTATTGCCATGGGCATATTTCCGTATGAAATATTGAGATAAAGTGTTATGGGTAATATTTCTGTCTGCATGTATGAGCCCCCTGCAAGAATCAAAATAGTTCCAAAGGTGCCGATACTGCGGGCAAATGCTATAATTGAAGCAGCAAGCAGACCACTTTTTGCAAGGGGAACAGAAACCTTTAAAAAAGTTTCAAACATAGTATAACCAAGGCTTCTTGAAACAAATTCCAGACGGGGATCAATATAGTCAAAGGTTGATTTTATAATTCTCACAGCATAGGGAAAAGCTGTAAAAAACTGAGCAGCTATAATTCCCTGTTTGGTGAACACAAAGTCAAGACCCAGGGACTTAAGTGCTTTCTGCACCACTGGATTACCAAACAAAAGAAGAAGACAGAGTCCAAGAACAAGTTCTGGAAAAGCAATGGGAAGATCAATTATTGCTTTTACAACACTTTTCCCCCAAAAATTAATTCTTGATAAAGAGTAACCTGTGGGAATGGAAAGAAGTATCACAAAAAAGGTGGAGACCAGGCTTGTCCATAATGTTAATTTTAATGAAAAAATCATCTCCTCAGATAAGAGAGATTCCCATATTTCCGAAGGTGACGGTACAAGAAACAGCGAACCTATCGCTGTCAGCAGGATAGCTGTGATAACCAGAGGGAGCAGAACAAGTAATGCCTGAAACCAGTTTATTTGGTGCATCTTTTAAAACCCCATTTTTCCCAGATTGCAGCACTTTTATCAGAAGAGATATAGAGGTTAAATTTTTTGGCAAGTACCGGATTTTTAGAGCATGCAGTTACGGCACATGGAACAGTCTTAATGAGATTATTTTGTTCTGGAATCTGAATAACCTCAACTTTGCTATTATCCTTTGCCCAGGAAACAACATCCTCCCATATGATTGCACCCTGCACTCTATTCATTGCAACATATATCAAAAGTTGATTAACCGTTGGCCCTGCAACAGCAACCCTTTGTTTTACTTTTTCATAAAGGGCATTTTTTTGCAGAATTTTTTTTGCAACCTTGCCTATGGCACATGCTCTTGGATCACCTAATGTTATCTTAACATCTGGAGATGCAAGATCTGAAAGCGTTTTTATATTACCTGGATTGCCCTTTGGAACAACTATTACAGGAACATGTTTAACAATATTTACAATTGTTTCAGGTTTGATCCATCCGTTTTTTTCGGCATCCCGGATATATTTTTTTGCTCCTGGTATAAATATATCACAGCACCTTCCTATACTGAGTAGTCCAAATATCTCTCCTGACCCGGCATAATGTGCCTGAATCTTTACTTTGTGCTCATTTTCAAAATCAGTTCTTAACTCTTCCAAGGGCTTCATAAGCCCTGCACCTGAGTAGACAACCAGATCAAAATCAGCCCACACAGGCGATACCATAAACAATAATGTAATAACTGCACAGATCCAACGCATATTTTCTCCTTAAGAGTAGTCTGAAAATAAATATTTTTAATATTCATGTAAAAAAACAAACATAATATATTGCATTGGTTCGTTTGTGTCAATAAATACAAAATAATTTTTTAATATTCTTAATTCCAACGCTTACTTACTCTTACACACAGTTATTGCTCTGTGTCTCCATGGGTCATCCTAATAGAATGTTAAATTTTTAAGTTAACCACTCCAAAGGGGCTAAAGTTAGTTTACTATCTGTTGCTCAAAAAGCATATGGGCTGCGATTGAATATCTTACCGCTGTAGCCATCGACATCAAGTTATTATGGGGCATTAAGGGAGACTTTTCGTTATTTTTTATAAATTTATATATTGACAATGTACCATCCTTTCTGTTAATGACTTTAATTTTTATAGCAAGTAAGGATATTTGTATGAAAGTCTCTGCAACCAACAGCGGCTTGGCTTCGTATCTTCGACCCATTCTTTGTTGTGGGTAAATCGGGATGAAAAATCAGGTCTGCCCGTGGCAGTTTATATGAAAGTCCTGGCAAACCAGGAGTGTAACTTTCATCATTTGTTGTGTGCAGACTTAGACCACCAAGGCTGCCCGTGGCAGTTATATAATGTCCAAGGCAAATAGTTTGCCATCATAAAAAATAAAATTTAAATAATTACAGTCTGTTATGCGGGGCTTGATCTGGATCATCATGGCATATTTCTCTGCCACCACAAAATTCAGGCAGGGCAGAAAAGGAGTTTTATGAAAAAAATATTATTGGCAACACTGGGTTTAAGTTTATTATTAGCTATTGTTAGTACATCTATTGTCATTGCAGAAGAAGAAAAACTTACATTTGGTGCAGATATTCGCTTTCGTGGTGAATATCAAGACAATTTTAATCAAAAATACTATGGTGATAATCCTGCAAAAGGTTCAAGCAGTGATAGTTTTCTGCTGGGACGTTTCAGGGCCGGCTTTGATTACAGGCCATCAGGCAATCTTCATTTTGCTCTTTGGGGTCAGGATTCTGAAGTCTGGGACATATCCCTTTCCGACAATAATTTTTATAAAAAAAATTTTGGCATGGAACATAATCCCAACAAGGATCATTGGGAATTATGGGATACATATGTGGAGATTATGGAGATTGGTGATCTGCCTTTAACTTTTAAAGGTGGAAGACAGAGGATATATTACGGAAATAAAAGAATTTTTGGACCAGGACAGTGGGGTAATAGTGGAAGATGGATATGGGATGCTGTAAAATTATCCTATAAGTTTAAAAAAGGTTTTGTGGATACATATTATGGAAAAACTCAGCTCCATGACCCTTATAGATTCAGCCTTAATCATCGTCACGGCTTTGAGAGTGCTGGTTTATACAGCCATTTTGAATTTCCGGAAAAGTTGTTTAATATTGCTGTTGAACCTTTTTTTATGACAAAAAAGGATGACCACAAGCTCTATACCGGCGAAGATGGGAGAACGGATGATATAAATTCTTACTATTTTGGTCTAAGACTTTATAAAAAAGACCTTAAAGGATTTGATTATGATTTTACCTATATATGTCAACAGGGAAGTTTTGGACATGATGACATAAACGCTTATGGTTACCACCTCTCTTTAGCTTATAATTTCAAAAAAATTACCATGAAACCTGTATTAGGTATTGAATACAGCTTTGGTTCAGGGGATTCTGATCCAAAGGATGGTGATCATGGGACATTTGACGGAGCATTTGGTGCAAGGGATAAGATGTACGGCCGGATGAACCTTTTTCACTGGAACAATATAAAAGATGCCCAGATATCTCTGAAAATAAAACCTGCAAAATGGTTTTCAACCAGTGTGGAATTTCATAAATTCTGGCTGGCAGAAGATCAGGATGCCTGGTATCTGAATGCAAAAGAGTACAGGGATAAAAATGGAACATCAGGGGACGAGGTAGGAAGAGAGCTTAATATTATGGCAAAATTTGATTTTTCCAGGAAAAATCAAATCCAATTAGGTTTTGGCCATTTCTGGCCCGATGAATTTGCTAAAAAGCAGGCTTCCAATAAAGAAGCAAACTGGGTTTTTCTTCAATGGAATTATAAATTCTTATGGAAACTTCTTTAAAAGTCAGGATCAATAAAGCCATTACAATGGGGTAAATATATATACAAAAAGGTTACACTTAAAATCTATAACTATTAAGAATAAGGAGGATTTAATGGACAATGAGCATGATATAAATGAGAGAAGGAGCTTTCTTAAAAAAGCCTGCACTGCAACACTTGCGGCAGGTACAGTTTCTTTAGGCGGTTTATTCGTAAAATCGGCAAAAGCTGATGATTATAAAGATTCTGTGGCACAGCACTGGGAAAAAAATCAGAAAAAATGTGAAGCCCTGGAAAAAAAGTACAGAGAAGAGTATAAAGCATTTGATGCTCCTCCGAAATATATTTACAGGGGTACTGACTATACTGATTCCAAGTCCACTTTTTATGCACCTTTGATGGAAGAGTGCAAATATCTTCCGGAATTTCAGTCTATTTTTACTGAAGGTACTGCTGGTCAGTATTTCAGACACACAATGAAGTTTGGCATGAAAGATATTATAAAATACCATGGTCATTCCTGTGAAGCGTTGTACTACACTGCAGCTCTTTGCCGTCTCATGTGTGACAAGCTTTTTTCGGATAAAGTAGTGGACCGTACTATCTTGAGGGGGATGGGGGGAAATCGCCATGTATCGGAGATTCTTTGCTGTACATAACCGGCGGAAGATTACAGTTTGGAACATTTAATATAGATGTAAGCCTGGGGCATGCAGTTGTTCTACAGAGAATGGATACCGGAGAAACCTGGATGGGTGCTTGGAAAGACGGTATTCAATCCTGGAATGCAGTTAAAATTTTTGGAACACCTAATAAAAACAATCCTCTTCCATATAAAAGATGGTCTGCATGGAAACAGGAACCTGATACACCCATTCATCAGATGAATGATTGTAAAATTAAATGGAAATATGATAAGCCGGAACTTTTACAGCGGTTAAGGGATTTAAAGGATAACCTTAAATATCTGCCCAAGGGAGTTACTTCGAAAGTAAAAGTAAAAGAGGTCAGAGAAGAGTTTAACTGGCTGCAGTACAGACATTTAAGAGAGGTTTTTTCCCATCCGCTGGAAGAGAGTTTTCAGATTAAAAAGGTAAAAAATTTCAAATGGCAATATCCGCATTGTGAGCCCATGTGGGTACCCAGGCTGGATCAAAAAGCAAAGTGGGCAGCATATCAGGAGCATCCAGATATGAAGTAATCTGTTTTTTTAGATTCCTGCGGTAATGGCCTGGATCTCGGTTTTTTGAAGCCTGCGGTTTTTTGATGCACTTTGTGATTTTATCTCTTCTGTAATGGCATGGAGTGCTTCTTCTCTAAAAGGAATATTTGCGGCCTTAAGATATTTTTTGACTAAATTTTGGCCGCAGAGTGTATTGAGGAAAAATTTTTCTTCATGGCTGATACCAAAGGCAGTGGTTCCGTGGGTGCCTGCTACATGGGTCTTTAAAGCATCCCCAAAAAAAGGGGTGTTGTAATTAAAGATCTCTTCTCCTGTCTGGGTTTTATATACCTTGTTTACATATTCATAATACTTTTTAAATGTTTTAATGTCATCTGTATTCAGGTTCATTACAAACCCCTGGTCTTTGAGTATTTTTCCCACTGTAAATATATCTGCAATGCCGTTTCTTTCACCAATTCCAAGGGCTGAAGCTTCAATAACCGTGGCACCGGCAAAAATGCCCATGATGGTGTTTGCACTGGCCATGCCCATGTCATTATGGCAGTGGATACTGATTTTTGTGTCAGTTCCTCTAATTTTTATAGCAATGGGGCTGATATAGTCATAGATCAGGTTGGGGGCAATTATACCTGATGTATCAGGAAGGGAGAGGATGTTGATCTTTAGCTGATTAATAAGGAAATCAGCACTTTTTTCAAGGAAATCAGGGTCTGTTTTTCCAATGTCCAGCATGGCAAGAGAGAATTTCGCAGCAGGCTCTTGTTCTCTGATATTTTTCACACACTCTTCTATTGCTGAAAAAAAAAGGGCCTCTTTTTTTGCTCCTGCACCAGGATGGATATGGGCATGGAGATGAAAATCTTTTATTCCTGTTTCAATTAGAGGCCGGGTATCTTTTACCAGGGCTCTGCCCATGCCTGCAATCTTGATTTTGAAGCCCTGCTTTTTTACAAAATCGTTAAGCTTTTTTACATTATCTTTTTCTGTTACATGGGCTGGAGGGTATCCTGCCTGGCAGATGTCAACTCCAATTTTTTCCTGGAACTCAATTATTTTTTGTCTCTGGGAATAGGAGAATACAATGCCTTTGTGCTGCATACCCTCCCGGATGGTCTGGTCTATGATTATTATATTGGGATTTTTGTTCATTTATAGTATTACCAGCTTGATTTAGCAATATTT
>JAYEHB010000328.1:0-6928 GCA_034659375.1 Thermodesulfobacteriota bacterium | reverse complement strand
ATTTATAAAATAGGTAGTTTTAATTAAGATTTGTTAGTTATACATGTACTATGCATTAACCTTATAACTGCCATGGGCAGCCTTGGTGGTCTAAGTCTGCACACAACAAATGATGAAAGTTACACTACTGGTTTGCCAGGACTTTCATATAAAGTTCATTGTTTTTTAAGCAGTGCAGCAATATTCTGCTCTAACTCTTCATCCCTGAAAGGCTTGTGAAGAATTTTGTTGATACCGGATTTTTTCCTAGAGCTTTCATTAAATTTTGAACTGCTTTCCCCTTTTTCAGACGCCACAAAATCACTTTGGGTGGTGATCATGAGGATGGGAAGCTCCTGGCTTGTATATTTCCTTCTTATCTCTTTTGTGAGTTGTAAACCATTGATTTGAGGCATATTAAGGTCAGTTATTATGAGGTCGGGTTTTGATACTGAGACTGCAGTGATTGCCTCTTCAGGAAATTGAAAAATAGTTGGGGTGTAACCTAATTTTCCAAGTTTGTTCTGATAAAGCTTGAGCATCATTTTTGAGTCATCTACAACAAAGATTTCATCTTTTTGCTCTTTGGATTTTTCTTCTTTTCCAGAGGTACTGCCGGCAATCTTTTCAGCCAGTTCGTTTTGGCCTTTATCTTTTAGTAACTCTAAAAAATGCTCTTTTATCAAAGGCGATGCCTTGGCTGCCACATGGTTGGCAGCAAGTTTTGTAAATGATTTTTCCTCCATGAGAAAATTGAAAATATTATCAGCTTCAGAGTCAATTAATGCTGCAACTGCATTTTCTGCATCACTGTTTTCTTGTCTGACTATGTTTTTCAGGCCAGCCACAAGAACCTTGGAAAGATTTTTGTCAACAGCTCTTGCAGCACTCATTCTTACTGCCTCCACAGTATCCTGCAGGCCCTGGGCAAGAGTTATGGCAGATTTTGTTGATGGAAGACGTTCTAACGCTTCATAGGCAGCCTGCCTTATATTGGCATCCTTTGGCTGCAAATTGATAATGTCAAGAATACCCGGCAAGGCAGCCTGATCTCCAATATAACCAAGGGTTGTAATAAGATGAACCATATAATCGGATTCTGCATTGGAAGCAGCTTTTGTCAGAATGGGAACCGATTTATTGCCTATTTCGATGAATTGATCAATTGCTGCATCCCTTATATGGGTGTGGCTGGAATTAAGAAGAGAGGCAAGTGTCTCAAGGGCATTTTGATCCTGAATACCTGCCATGGCTTCAATGGCAATAAGATCTGCGTCGTCACTGCCTGATATGCATGCATAAAGATGATCAACAGCCTCTTTGCCTGCAAGCTCTGCAATGGCAAAAATGGCTTCATGCTTTATTGAGTCTTTTGAATCTGGATTTTTAATAAGAGCAGAAAAAACAGGCAGGGATTCCTTTAATCTAAGTGCTCCAAGGGATTTTATAGTTTGAAGCAGAATATCAATGTCACGGCTTTTTGTAATGATTTTTACAAGTACCGGAGCAACTTCTGTGAGAATAAGATCTCCTGCAGCTCTGAGGTATATAAGTTGATTTTTTTTATCTTCCTGGGTTATGTATTTTATGACAAGGTCTGTGTTTCCGTATGCCTTGTCAAGTATCAGTTCATATAGTGCATCCTTAACTTCAGGATCTGAAATCTCAATTTTTGTGAGATATTCAAGAAGTGGGAATGCCGTTGCCTCATCTGCCCGTCCAAGTTCCGTAAGAGCCTGTTTCTGTACGTTAATATCTATATTTGAATCTGAAGCAAACTGAAGCAGAGCTTTTGCCTTAACTATATCTCTATGTTCAATACAGAAAATAAGTTCATCAAGAAATTCTTTGGAATTAATTTTACTCATAATAGTTCTCTTTTTATTTCAACTCATAAAATACTGATTTAAGATATCTCCTGGGAACAAAGATCTCTGAATGATTGGCAAGGGATTCTGTGGAACCCAGGAGAAGATAACCGTCAGGTTCAAGTACTTTTGCAATGTTGGTGTAGATTTTTCGTCTGTCTTCATTGGTGAAATAGATCATTACATTTCTGCACAAAATAATATCAAATTTGCCAAGCCCTGTAAATGGTTTCATTAGATTCATTTTTTTAAACTGGGCCATGATCCTTATCTCGTCTTTAATCCTCCAGTAATCCTGCTGTTGTTTTGTGAAATATCGATCCATTCTTTTCTTATCAAGACCCCTGGCCATTTCAAATTTGTTATATTTCCCATAACTTGCCTGGGCCACGGCTGCATCAGATATATCAGTCCCTAAAAGTTTTATATTATAACTCCTTGGAGTAATATTAATTTCGTCAAGAGCCATGGCAATGCTGTAAATTTCCTGGCCTGTGGAACTTGCCGCACTCCACATACGAATGGAGGGCTTAAGACCTCTGGTTTTACCTTTGGAACGTTTGTCAATGAGATCAGGGATTATTTTATACTGGAGAAGCTCAAAGGGAGATTTGTCTCTGAAAAAATAAGTCTCATTGGTTGAAATTGCATCAATTATTTTTTTTTCAATTTTTTGTGTAAAGTCAGATTTTGCTTTTTTAAAAAGCTCTGTATAGGAAGTACAGCAAAGCTCGTCAACAAGAGGATTGAGTCTTGTCTCCACAAGATATTCCTTGCCCTTTACAAGAGCTATTCCTGATATCTCAAGTATATAATTTGAAAATATAGTAAATTCCGGCGGAGTGATTTTGATCATGGTAACCTGCTTATTTTTTTACTGTTTTATTAATTTCATCAGCAATTTTATCAAGCGGCACAATAATATCTGATAATCCTGTTTCAATGGGTGCTTTTGGCATGCCGTATACTGTGCAGGTCTCCTGGTTCTGGGCAATTACAAAACTTCCGTTTTTTTTCATCAGATCGAGTCCTTTTGTTCCATCAGAGCCCATGCCGGTCATTATAACACCTGTTGCCCTTCCAATATAATGTTCAGAGACTGATCTGAATAGATAGTCAGCAGAAGGTTTGCAACTGTTTTCAGGAGGATCATCCGTGATTTTGATGTTTCTTGTTTTGCCGTCAGCACCTGCAATGATTTTCATCTGTTTACCGCCAGGTGCAATATACATTCGATTTGGCAGAACAGGTTCCCCGTTAACAGCTTCTTTAACTTCAAGCGGGCATTTTGCATTAAGGCTTTTGGCAAGTGATGCCGTAAAAAGAGGCGGCATATGCTGAACAACAAGAACAGGAACATTTAGTTTGGGTGAAAGCATGGGTACCATTTTTGCCAGGGCATTGGGGCCTCCTGTGGAGATACCAATGGCAATGATTTCCGAGGCAGATTTTCTGATTTTTCCTCTAAAACGTTTTTCATGGGAAGATGCTTTTATTACTGGTTTTAAAGGAGTTGTTTTTCCGGGAAATTTGCCCTGAAGTTTTATCCTAAGCTTTTTTTGCCTTTTAAATGCTTTAATAACAGGTTCAAGAGATTCTTTTACCTTGATCAGGTTTTCAGCCATTGTTCCTGCATCGGGCTTGGGGATAAAATCAAATGCACCAAGTTCAAGGGCCTTGATGGTCATTTCGCTTCCCTTTTTTGTAAGCGTGGAAAGCATGACAATCCCAGGGGCATCAGAGTTATCTTTTAGATGTTCAAGAACTTCAATGCCGCTCATTTCAGGCATCTCTATATCCAGGGTGACAAGGTCAGGCTTTAAGGATGCAATTCTTGAAAGGGCAATTTTCCCATTATTTGCAGAGCCGATAACTTCAATTTCAGGCATCTCTTTGAGAACATCACTTACGATCTTTCTGTAAACAATGGTGTCGTCCACAACAAGCACTTTAATTTTTTCCATTTTAATCTTTTAAAACCTCTTCAATGTTAAGAATACCAATAAGACTTTTTTCAGTTTTTAAAACACCATGGAAAAATTTCCCCTTGACCCCGCCGATATTGGATGGTGCCTGTTCAATTTTGTTTTTTTCTGCTGTAACCACATCACTTATGGAGTCAACCATAAGGCCGATATGTTCATCCTGGGATCTGATAATCAGGTTTCTGTTATCCTTGTTTCTTTTAACCTCTGAGAGACCAAGTTTTTTGCCAAGATCCAGAATTGTAACAATTCTTCCACGCAGGTTAAGAATTCCCACAATATATTCAGATGACTGGGGAACAGTGGTTGTTTCAAAGTGCTTGTTAATCTCCTGAATATTGAGAATATCTATGCCGCAAAGAGCTTTGCCAATATAAAAAGTTGCCATCTCCATGGTTTTCTCAAAAACTGTATCTAAAGTGTCATTCATAATTAATTCTCCTTACCAGATGTCTCATATTTTTAAAGATTCAGATATTTTCTGATCATTTTCATTAGATTTTCTCTGTCAAGCTTGATCTCATATTCGTCAATGCCGACTGTGGCACCTTTTTTGATATGTTGCTCACTTGCAAGGGAGGTCAGGGCAATTACTGCCAAATGTGAAAAAGATGGATTTTCTTTTATTCTTTTGGTCAGTTCAAATCCATCCATATTCGGCATTTCAAGGTCAGTTACAACAAGATCAATTTCATCTGAATGTTTTTGAAGCAGATCCCAGGCAATTGCTCCGTCTTCAGCCTCAATAATCTTATACCCGTCATCTGTCATAAAAGCTGTAACCTGGTTTCTGAAAAAGGCAGAATCTTCTGCAAAGAGTATAACTTTTTGTCCTGCTTCCTGCATTTCAACAGCAGCACTGGCTTCTTCCTTAAACCATTTAGGATTCAACTCTTTAACAAGCTCAAATATATCAACAAGTAGTGTTGTATGCTTGTTAATAATCATGGAACCGTTTATGCAGGACTGTTTAAGTGTAAAGTCATCAATTTCTAAAGAGACTTCAACTGCCTCCACGGGAGGCGTGACCATGAGTCCCAGTTCTCTGTCTTTTACGGTAAAAACAATAATTTCCTGCTGTTCTCTCTGGGGCAGTGGTGCTGTATTTGCCACCTGGGAGAGCTCATAAAGGGGAAGTGCTCCTCCTCTGTATTGAACAACTTTTTTACCCCCAACTTCTTCAATGGTTGATTTTGGAATTCTTTCAATTCTTTCAACAAGGTTGAGCGGTGCTGCAAAATATTCGGTTTCACCGTTTTTAAAGAGAAGTAATGATGCTTTGTCTTTTGCACGTTCCTTTGCTTCTGCTGCCTCTTTAGCAGCTTTTGCAACTCTTTCCGTTTCAGCAGTTGTGGTAAGTTCAGCCATCTGGGCAAGGCTTGAAACATCAAGAATAAGAGCAACTTTTCCATCACCCATAATGGTTGCACCAGCATAACCGCTGCATTTTTTAAGATGCCTGCCAAGGGGTTTTACAACTATCTCTTCTGAATCACGGAGTTCATCAACAACCATCCCGTATTTAAATGATCCTGCCGATACAACTGCAATATTAATTGCACTGGCAGCACGGTATCGTCTGTCTGTTCCTTTACGTTCCTTCTCTTGTTCGGTTGTTTCATTGTTTATAACAATCTGCCCGTCTTCAGATACTTCATGCTTTAAAGAACGTCTGTCTGCAATGGATTTTCTGTTGTCCGTATGTTCCTGGTTATCATCAGGGTGTGTAAATGTTTTTTTAATGCCAAGAATTTCTGAAAGATCCAGCAGAGGAAGAAGATTACCCCTGAGCCGTACAACATCAGCATCCCCAATTTTTTCGATTTTTTCTTTTACCTGGGATGCCGGTATTCTTAAGAGTTCATCCAGGTTGACCTGGGGAACTGCATATTGTTCATTACCAACTGAGATTATCTGGCTTGGAATTATGGCCAGTGTAAGGGGGAGTTTGATCTGGATGTCAGTGCCTTTTCCAGGTGTTGAATCAAGTTCAATAATGCCCCCGAGTTTTTCAAGGTTGGTCATCACAACATCCATGCCAACTCCTCTTCCAGAAACGTCTGTAACTTTTTCAGCCGTTGAGAATCCTGGCAAAAGAATCAGTTCAGTTTTCTCCCTGGTGGACATTTCAGATATCTGCTGCTCTGTTTTCAACCCTTTTTTTACAGCTAAGTTTGCAAGTTTATCAGGATCAAGTCCTTTGCCGTCATCGGATATTACAATGTTAACCAGACCTGCATCGTGAAATGCTTTTAAAGTGATTTTTCCTGTTGCATCCTTTCCTGACTGTTCTCTCTCGCCAGGCAGTTCAATCCCATGATCAACAGAGTTTCTGACAAGATGGGTCAATGGATCATTAATGGATTCAATAATGGTTTTATCAAGCTCAACCTCTTTGCCTTCGATGACAAGATCAATGGTTTTACCAAGATCCTTTGAAAGATCCCTTACAACCCTTGTGAATTTATTAAAGACATTTGCAATGGGCTGCATTCTTGTACGCATGATAGCTTCCTGGAGTTCAGAGGTTATCATATCTATGCGCTGACTTGAAAGTTCAGTTGCTTTGCTGTTGGATGAAGTCAGGCCCTGCATGAGCTGGTTGCGGCTTAGAACCAGCTCTCCAGCCAGATTCATCAAAGTATCCAGAAGATTAACATTTACCCTGAGAGAACCCTGGGGCTTTGTCACTGCAGCAACCGACACTGGTTCAGCAGTGCTCTCGTTTTTCACTTTTGCCTTGACTGTCTTTTGTTTTGCCTTGACTGTCTCTTTTTTTGCCTTGACTGTCTCTTGCTTTTCTATGACAGGCTCAGCTGTTTCCAGTGCAATAGAGTTACTTTTTTGTGTTAATACCTCTTTTTCAGCACTGACATTGTGATTCTCTTCAATTTTATCTTTTACAGCCATTGGCTCAGGTTCTGATTTTTCTGAGGACTTGGATAGTTTGAGCATATCCTCATCAATTAGATGTATATATTCATCCTTAAGTTCAAAAAGTGTCTCTGCCATGTCTGGCTCAATAATTGAAGCATAGAGAATCTGGAAAGGTATCCTGGCTGAGGTTATATCATTATCCAGTGTTCCAACTGATTC
>JAYEHB010000327.1:0-6936 GCA_034659375.1 Thermodesulfobacteriota bacterium | reverse complement strand
AGCAACGATGATTTTGAGTTTGAAACAGAATTTCTTGGACAGGATTTCAATATAAAAAGGTTTGGTGTTGATGGTCAAATAGATAAAGCAGCAAAAATGCTTTTATCATGGGATAAAAAAGCAGATGCCATTGGAATTGGCAATATCAAATTCCCTTACAGTATTGGTTCAAAATATTTTTTAAAAAAACATACCAATAGGATTGATGACTTAGGAGAACGAATCCAAACTCCGGTAACCACAGGAAACAATTTGCGAAATGCTTCCTTTGAGTGGGCACTTCGATATATTGATTATAAATTTAAAGACTATTTTAAAAACACTAAAGTTCTATTCCTCTCAGGCATGACAAACTATTTAACTGCCAAAGTTGTCTCTGAATATACAGATAATCTTACATTTGCTGATCCTGTTCTGGAAAATGGTATTTCCAAATTAATAACTTCTATCAGTGGTTTTGAGAAATATGCAAATGGCACACACAATGTTTTGAACTGGATTCCAGGCAAACGTCTTGCATCTTCTGTTGTTCCTGTAAGAGCATGGAACGACTATATTATCAGGAAGGCAATGCAAAAGGCACATATTATTGTTGTTCCCGGATTTAATTTCTATCAATATCTGGATAAAGCAACACTTGAAGAACTTGGTGGAAAAATTATTATTACTGCTACTGCTGAAGATGACAAAATTGATTTTTTAAAAGACCGGGATGTGGATACAGTAATAGATACCACTCCAAAGATTTTGGAAAGGGTTGTGGGACCGGATATTCTTGAAGCATTGATAATAGCAGCTCTGGGAAAGAAAAGAAATCATGTTCGCCAGGATGACCTGCTGGAAATAATCAGCGCACAGAAAATGGATCCAAGGGTTG
The DNA here is from genome assembly GCA_034659375.1 of Thermodesulfobacteriota bacterium. Lineage (GTDB taxonomy): Bacteria > Desulfobacterota > Desulfobacteria > Desulfobacterales > Desulfobacteraceae > DATFJZ01. Next base: position 6,059 of record JAYEHB010000327.1, on the reverse strand, counting down.
TTTATCCTTCAGGAAGAGAAAAACGGGTAAACAGATTTGCTTTTGTGATTCATCCGTTGTCACAGGAATTTCTTAAAAAGGATAAAGCCGTTGACTTTGTATCAAAGTTTACTCCTCCAGTGTTTCTTGATGCGGTTGAAAAAGTTGTGGCTTATGCCCCTCCATGGGTTTATTCAAAGGTGACAGGAATAAAATCTCCAACAGGAGCAGAGACTGAAGGATGGTTGATCACAGTTGGTGGAACTCCTAAACAGATGCTTGCCCATGATCCTGAGTTTACATATAAACGACTTTTACAGGCTGCAAGAATGGCAAAAAGAATGGGTGCCCAGATCATGGGTCTTGGAGCATTTACAAAAGTTGTCGGAGATGCCGGTGTTACAGTTGCAAAAAAAGCAGAAATTCCAATTACAACAGGTAACAGTTACAGTGCATCAGGAGCTCTCTGGGCTGCTGCAGAGGCTGTACGCCGCATGGGGATTCTTAAGGTTGAACAAAATAAAAAGGTAAAGGGAAAAACCATGGTGCTTGGTGCAACAGGTGCTATTGGTTCTGTTTGCTGCCGTTTACTTGCAATGGCTTTTGACGAAGTCTATCTGGCAGGCAGAAATACTGCAAAATTGTTGGCTCTTCAGGCATCAATACTTCAGGAGACCCCGTCCGTAAAAATTAAGATTACTACCAAACCGGATAAATTCCTGGGAGATATGGATGTTATTGTTACTGCAACATCAGGAACCGGTAAAGCAATACTTGACATAACAAAAGTTAAACCTGGCTGCGTAATAACAGATGTGGCAAGACCACTTGATCTTTCACCTGAAGATGTGAAAAAACGTCCTGATGTACTTGTCATTGAATCAGGAGAGATTGAGCTTCCCGGCAATCCTGAAATGAAGAGTATTGGTCTGCCCCACAAAATAGCCTATGCCTGTCTTGCGGAAACCATTGTTCTTGCCCTGGAAGGAAAATTTGAAATTTTTACCATAGGCAGGGATATTGAATGGGAAAAGGTTAAAACAATATACAAAATGGGCATTAAACATGGTATGAAACTGGCTGCTATTTCAGGTGTAAATGGAATTTTTTCCGATGATGATATTGCAAAGGTAAAGGAGCTGGCATTAAAAGCAAAAGCTGATATCAGCCAGACCAGGGAACAAGCAGACATAACTGACAATAATCAAAAACAGGCAGAAGCCGTCAACCATAACAAAGAACAAGCAGAAACAGTCAGCAAAAACAAAGAACAGACAGAAACAACTGACAGCAGCCGGAAACAGGTAGAAACAGCCGGCAGTAATCAGAAACAGGCAGAAGCCGTCAACGATAACAAGGAACAGGCAAAAACAACTGACAGTAATCAGGAACAGGCAGAAACAAGCAGTCATAACAAGGAACAGGCAGAAACAAGCAGTCATAACAAGGAACAGGCAAAAACAACTGGCAGTAATCAGGAACAAATAAAAACAGTTAACGATTAATTGTTAATTTAAGGAGGCCTATTGTGCAGCAAATCACAAATATAAGTATGGGACCGGAAAGTGATAATTATCAATTTGAAACTGAATTCATGAACCAACATTTTACTGTCAGACGTTTTGGAACTGATGGGGATTTAGAAAAAGCAAAAGACCTGTTACTGAAATGGAACAAAAAAGCCGATGTTATTTGTATTGGAAGTTTTCAGTTTGCCTATACACTTGGTTCAAAACCAGTTACTGATAAAAAAACCCAGGATCTGTTTCAACTTGCAAGCCAGTTACAGATCCCGGTTACCACTGGTGATACATTACGCAGGGTCAGTCATGAGTGGTGCATACGGCATATTCAGTTTCAATTAGGAGACAGCTATTTTACCAATGCCAATGTGCTGTTTTTATCAGGCATGGTAAGTTCATCAATAATAAATGTAATGAAAGAATACACAGATAATCTATCTTTTGCAGATCCGATTTTTAATCCGAATTTCAAAGGAGGGGGGATTCCAAAAATTTTAAACACAGTCAAAGGTCTTAAAACATATTTTAACAATATTCATCGACCTCTGCAATGGATTCCAGGCATTCGTCTTGCGTCTCGGATAAAACAGGTTAAAACAGTTAATAACTATCTTTTACGCAAAGCAGTCAAAAAAGCCAGTGTTATTGTTGTGCCTTATTATGGTTTTTTCAGTTATCTTGAAAATATAGCAGAAGAAGAGCTTGCCGGTAAAATAGTAATCACCACAACGGCATATGATGACAGGGTAGATTTATTGAAAAAAAAAGGTGCTGATGTAATTATTGACACTACTCCCAAGATACTTGAAAGAGTAGTAGGTATTTCAGTTTTGGAAGCTATTATGATTGCTGCCCAGAATATCCCAAAATCAGATAAAATGCAGGATGAGCTTCTTGAAATTATCAGTGAACAAAGAATTAATCCAAGAATAATATATCCATCAAATGACCCAAAACGTGTAAACCGTTTTGCCTATATTGTACATCCCATTTCCCGGGATTACTTAAAAAAGCTCAAGCCTGTTGAATTTTTATCTGAAATATCACAGGCATCCATGGTCCCCATAGAAAAGCTGATGGCATATTCTCCTCCTTTTGTATATTCCAAAGTAAGCGGGATTAAATCATCAACTGGTGTAGAAGCTGAAGGATGGCTGATCGGGCTTGGGATAACACATGAACAGATGCAGGCTCATGATCCGGAATTTACAACCAGCAGGATACTTAAAGCAGCAGAAAAAGCTAAAAGTCTTGGTGCCCAGGTAATGGGTATTGGTCTGCTTCCCAAACAAATGCAGAATACGAATATTGATATTGGTAAGTACGCTGTGCTTCCTGTTACTACCGGTAACAGTTATACTGCTTCAACTGCGTTATGGGCTTCTGCTGAGGCCGTACGGCAAATGGGGCTGATAAAACTGAAAAATGATAATGTTCTTAAAGCAAAAACAATGGTTATTGGAGCTACAGGCTCTATTGGAACAATATGTTCCCACCTTCTTGCAACAGCATTTGAAGAGATTTATTTAGTAAGCCGTAACATGGCAAAACTTTTGACAATCCAGGAAAATATTCAACAGGAAAGGCCAGGGGCAAAGGTGTTTGTTTCAACCAGAGCTGATACTCATATTGGAAAAATGGATGTTATTGTTGCAACAAGCTCCAATGCGAAACAAGTTCTTGATATTATGAAGGTAAAACCTGGTTGTGTAATTACCGATATTACCCGTCCCATGATTTTTTCCGAAAAAGATATTGTAAAACGCCAGGATGTTCTGGTGATAAGCGGCGGTGAAATTCTTCTTCCAGGTGAAAATATTGAAATGAAGGATATTGGACTGCCACCCCATGAAGCTTATGCTGGTATGGCTGAAACTATTATTCTTGCACTTGAGGGAAAATTTAAAGACTTTACAGGAAATAGTGAAACACACTGGGAAAAAGTAAAAAATATATATAAACTTGGTCTTAAACATGGTATGAAACTCTCCGCTATCTCAGGAGTTAACGGTGTTTTAAGCAAAGAAGACATTGCAAGAGTAAAAAATTTTGCACTAAAACAGTTGAAACTAAATGAAAATTATTGAAAAAGCGTATAACACAGGCAAATTTACAACAAGAGTTATGATGAATGATTTACCTGCAAGGTTGATTAATGCAGGTTATAATATCTATAGTAAAATCTACAAAGGACAGATCACTCTTGGACTTCCTGTTTCAAGTGAATTGCTCATAAACCAGGAAGAGATACAATCAAATGCAGTGGGTAAGCTGGCACTTACTCTTTATCATATCTTTTTAAAAGCCACAGGCAAACAGATTCCAAGGTACCGAATTAAGAGTATCATTGTGGATGAACTTGACAATAAGCGTCTCCATTTAACAGAAAATGTAATTCTGTTATCAAAGAAAAATCTGGGACATATTGCTCAAAACCGGTTTAATATTCATAAAAAGCATCTACCGATAATAGAGAACGAAGCTGAGCGTAGATTTATTTTAAAAGAATCTCTTAAAAACAATAAACAGCCTGCATATTTTGAAAGTGAGATTGATGAAAGAGAAAGCAATGGCAGGGGAGATTATGAAACAGTTTATTATAGAGCATTTACTGAAAAAGGCAAAGAGATCCGATTCCGCCGTGTTGTGAGCATGGAAGACGTTACTGCAGGAGATAATAACCCCTCGGTCATACTTATTCCCGGCTTTGCAAATAACAGCCATTGTTTCAATATTTCAACTAAGTATTCAATTGCCAGGGATATGGCTGATTCAGGCATGTGGGTTTATCTGTTCGATCCCAGAGGAATGGGAATAAATGTAGGCACCTTTGATCCATATTACACTGTGGATACTTTAATAGATTATGATCTGCCTGCTGTTATTGAATCCACTTTTACGAGAAGCAACGAAAAACCATCCATTCTTGTGGGTCACAGCATGGGAGGAGTTGTGGCAGAAAATATGATTTTGAACAGTGCCTTAAGACTTAATTTCGATAACATTAATTTTCTTTCAAGAGAAGAAAAAATAATACTGGATAACATCCTGATTTCAGAAGAAAAAGCAAAAGAATCAATTCCCATGGTAAAAGGAATAATTTCTCTGGGCTCGCCAAAATTTTTTGACAGACAATCACATCTGTTTTTCCCAATAGCTTTGTGGCTGAACCATTTTTCAAGAATATTTAATCTTTCAGAAATTCCTGTGCAGGAGATGTCAAAAATTGTCACTGAACTGCCTTGTTTAAAAGGAATCATAAGATTTATTTGTAATAATAACCTGGGTGACCTTAATTTTTTAATATCTCCTGAAAATCACAAAAACGATAAATATTTTATTGAAAAATATCTGAAATCAGCAATGGAATCAATACCATTGGGACTTGGTTTTCAATGCCTCAGGGCAATTTATGATGGAAATGGTTTTAAACGAATGGACAGCACCAATCTGAATTATTCAAATTGTTTCTCCTTTTTCCCTGAATCTATTCCCTTGTTTCATTTTTGGGGCACCAATGATTGCCTTGCACCTGTAACTAACATGAAATACAGCAAATTTTATCCCCACAAAATAAAAAAAGTATACAGGATTGATAGTGCAGAAGATTTGAAAAATATTGAAATAACATCGGAACCAAGCCAGCTTATTGATTTTGTTATTAAAGGAGCCAGCCACATTGATCTTTTATACGGGACAGCTGCAAATGAAATAGTTTATCCGCTGGTTGAACAGATAACAGAAAAAATATGGGGAGACTGGACTTATGGCACTGCGGATATATCTGCATTATGCTGAATTTAAGAACTATTGGTGTTATTGGCAAAACTTACAGGCATATAAAGAGATATCGCCAGATACTGGCAATCTTTTTTAAGTACGGGTTTGGCAATCTTATAAATGCTCTAAAAATAGACCAATACCTTGAATTGGGTCTGCAGATGATTTCTAAAAACACCCTTGAGCGTGCAGAAAAATTAACCCAGGCAGAAAAAGTAAGACTGATTTTTGAAGAACTTGGTCCGGCCTTTATAAAATTGGGACAAATACTTTCAACCCGCCCTGATTTAATACCAATACATTTTACTGAAGAACTTGAAAAACTACAGGATAATGTTCCACCTTTTTCTTATTCTGAAGTCAAGCAGATCATTGATACTGAATTTGAATCCATTGAGAACCATTTTAACGATTTTGAAAAACAGCCATTTGCAGCTGCGTCAATAGGTCAGGTTCATATTGCAAGACTGAAAAGCAATAACAAAAAGGTTGCTGTAAAAATTCAAAGACCAGGAATAAAAAAGATTGTTAAAGTTGATCTTGAAATAATGCTTCATCTTGCAACTTTAATGGAACGTCATATTGAGGAGGCAGCTTTTTTCCGTCCTGTTAAAATTGTTGAAGAGTTTGCAGAAACCCTTGAAAAAGAACTTGATTATACCCTGGAAGCATCAAATATGGAAAGAGTTGCACAACAGGTTATATTTAATTCAACTATTCATATTCCAAAGGTTTTTCTGGAGCAAACCTGGGGTGTCTAAAAAGACAACCTGTTGA
>JAYEHB010000326.1:5101-6936 GCA_034659375.1 Thermodesulfobacteriota bacterium | reverse complement strand
ATCATTAAGGATTCATCAATACATTAAAAAAAGACAATTAAAGAATTATAAAAGAATGGCTTCAAAATTAGCTTTGAAGTCAAGGGTGTGTTGCGTCTTTTGGGGGTACTTGGTGTTTCATATAAACTGCCATGGGCAGCCTTGGTGGTCTAACTGCCATGGGCAGCCTTGGTGGTCTAAGTCTGCACACAACAAATGATGAAAAAAAAGGGGACAGGCAATGTTTGAGTTGAAAGTAAAAACTCGTTTTGCAGCAGCACACAGATTGACAATGGTTGGAGAGAAATGTGAAAACCTCCATGGTCACAACTGGAACATAGAGGCCTATGTTATAGGTGAAGATCTCAATTCAGCCGGCGTGCTTGTGGATTTTGGAGATATTAAAAAAGCTGTAAAAGAGATAATGCAAGAACTTGACCATAAATATCTCAATGAGCTTGATGCTTTTAGAGATATCCAGCCTTCTTCAGAACATATTGCCATATATATTGCAAAAAGACTTCAGAGTATCTTAGATGATTTTAAGACAAAAGTTAATGTCTCCAGGGTTTCTGCCTGGGAGTCAGAGGATGCATGTGCCACATATATCCCACCTGCACAATAATGCGAAGTTGATTTTTTTTAATAATTTCTTTACCTTCTGCATTCCATTAGCTAATATGTAGCTGTTTATATCAGTTGATTTCAGATTCTTATTAAATTTTTAATGGAGGAGAACCATGAAAGAGATTAAAACAATTGGTATTGTGGGGTTTGGAGTAATGGGGGCTGCCATTGGTCTCAATGCCGCAATAGCTGGTTATCGTGTTATCTACAAGGAGCTAAACGACGAGCTGGTTAAATCAATGTATGATAAATGGGTTGTTAAATCCCTGAACAAGCGTGTGGAAAAAGGGAAAATAAGCCCTGGGGAGATGAACTCAATAGCAGAAAAAATTTCAGGCACAAGCAGATATCAGGATCTTGCACAGTGTGATCTTGTTATTGAAGCTGCCATAGAAAAGATGGATTTGAAAAAAGAGATATTCAAAGAGCTGGCCAAAGTTTGTTCCGGCGATACAATTCTTGTGAGCAACACATCCACTTTTCCCATTGAAAAGCTGATGCATGGGATTCCAGGTCAGGAAAGGACAGCGGGTCTGCACTATTTTTTCCCTGCAAATGTGAACAGACTGGTGGAAGTGATAAGGCAAAAAGAGACCAGTGATGTAACCTATGAAGCTTTAATGGCGTTTGCCGTGAAAAATCGAAAAACACCCATTACTGTCAAAGATTTTCCAGGGTTTGCCATAAATCCTCTGTTTATAGCAAGTTATATGATTCTTGATTCTTTTATGGGTGCAACCTGCAATATTGCCACTCTGGAGGATATTTCACAAAAGGCTCTTAACGTTAAATTTGGAATCATGTGGGTGCAGAATGCAGCAGGACTTGGAACCTCCTATCATGCTGCAGTTTCCATGAATGAATATTTAAAAGAGTCTGACATTGGTTACCCTGTGGTTCCTCTTTCCCTGAAAGAGCAGTTTAATATTAATGACCCGTGGAATCTTGAGGATGGTCCTGTTTCAGAGGATAAAAAACTCAGAAGTGATGTAACTGACAGGCTTTTAGGCGGGATTTTTTCCATAGCCACCCATCTTGTTGAAAAAGAGGTGGTCTCTGTTAAAGATCTTGAACTTGGCATCTGTACCTCCCTGGCCTGGCCAAAAGGGCCTTTTTCCATGATGAATGAGTTTGGCATGGAAGAGACTGCAAGGCTTATAAAGCTCTCTAATGAAGCAGGAGATTTTAAACTTCCCCTGAAATTCAGGTCAGATTCAGTTTTACCATGG
>JAYEHB010000326.1:0-5001 GCA_034659375.1 Thermodesulfobacteriota bacterium | reverse complement strand
AAAAGGGCCTTTTTCCATGATGAATGAGTTTGGCATGGAAGAGACTGCAAGGCTTATAAAGCTCTCTAATGAAGCAGGAGATTTTAAACTTCCCCTGAAATTCAGGTCAGATTCAGTTTTACCATGGCAGTTATAACAAATATTGGCCAGCACCCCATCTTTGCCCATTTTGGCCTGCTCACATAACCTGAAGGTCAGAAATTAGCATTAGTTTCTTAATTTTTATTTTTGTGTTTTTTTGGCAAGAGAATTAAAAAATCTTTTTGCGTGTGACCTTTAGGTTAGATTCTGGCTTGTCCAGGTTAGGGTTTACTCAAAAATGTAAAGTTATTTTTGAGTGAGCCCAACCCTCATAGAACCAGACTCTATTTTTGTATATGGGCCATGAGATCATCTTTTGTAATGATGGCTGAAACATCATCTACATGTTTGCGGACATTTTCAAGTCCCCCTTCCTGCCGGTCTATAAGTGTTACAACACGTATTACATCAAGACCTGTGGCTCTTGCCCTTTGCACTGCGGTGATTGTTGAGCCGCCGGTTGTGGCAACATCATCAATGATGACCACTTTTTCTCCCTCTTCTATATCCCCTTCAACCCATTTTATCATGCCGTGATTTTTTTGTTCTTTTCTTATGGAAAAAGCCTTAATGGGTTGTTTTTTGAGGTGGGATGCAAAAGATGCTGCAACAGCAATGGGATCGGCACCAAATGTCAGTCCTCCAATGGCAGTACATCCAGAGTCTTTTACTGCATTAAACATGAGATTTCCCACAAGGTACATTCCTTCAGGACTCAATATTACAGGCTTGCAGTTGATATAAAAATGGCTCATCTTTCCTGAAGCAAGTTTGAATTGGGGTTTATCACTGTATTTAAATGATTTGTCGCAGAGAATTTCCACAAGTCTTTTTTTCATTTGATTTTTCCTTTTTATTTTGAGTATAACTGCCATGGGCAGCCTTGGTGGTTTAAGTCTGCACACAACAAATGATGAAGGGCAACCACAGGGGGTTGCCCCTACCCCTGGTTTGCCAGGACTTTCATATAAACCACCATGGCAAATTATTTTGTCATAACGAAGAATGGGTCAAAGACCTATAGCCAACGTTTATGATTACAGCACATTGGACGGAATTTTATGTAAAAAAAGCCTTCACTGATGGAAGAAGCCGGTATGCGGGATTCAGTGAAGGCCTTGTGTAAGGAAAACTGTTCTGCAGCACTCCTTGACAACAAGGGTATATACCAGTAAATTCATTTTGAGTCAATTTTCATTCACCATTGAGACCCAAAGAAAAAATAATTTTGCTTTCTTAAGCGGTGAAAAATGATAAAGTATATGCTCAGGATTGAAGACCTGAAGCCAGTGGGAGGCTGTTAAAGAATTTTTTACAGGTGCTTTCATGGAAGGGATATAAATAGTTTATGGATAGCAGAGAGCCAATAATCCGGATGTTTAATGTGAGCAAGCGGTTTGGTAAACACTATGCTTTAAAAAATATTACCATGGAGGTAACTGCAGGTGAATTCATACTTGTTACAGGAGCTTCCGGTGCAGGTAAATCAACTTTGATGCAACTGCTCTACCTTGCACAAAGAGTTTCAAAGGGGCAGATAATTGTGGACGGAATGAATCTTGCCAGGATTCCAGGGGGTAAGGTACCATATCTGCGCAGAAGATTTGGAGTGATTTTCCAGGACTTTAAACTCATACCGAACAGAACAGTCTATGAAAATGTTGCACTGGTTCTTGAAGCTGCCGGTGAAAAATCTGCTTTTATAAGAGAAAAAGTCATCCAGGTTTTAAAGACCACTGGAATGGATGGCAGGCTGAAGTCATTCCCTCCTGCCCTGTCAGGAGGTGAGCAGCAGAGGGTTGCTGTGTCAAGAGCTCTTGTGGGAGACCCTGCAATTATTCTTGCCGATGAGCCCACTGGAAGTCTGGATGCTGAATCAGCCCAGGCTGTTCTGGATTGTCTCATGGGGTATCATAAGAAAGGTGCAACAATTTTTATTGCAAGTCATAATATGCAGCTGATAAGCCGTGCTGTGAGAAGCAGAAGCATTGCTCTTGAAAGGGGAGAACTGAAAGGCACAGCAAAATTGCTGTAAACGCTTACAATTAGCCTAATTTCAGGTGGTTGATAGCACAAACAGCCTGTGAACGGTTTTATATGAAAGTCCTGTCAAAACAGGAGTGTAACTTTCATCATTTGTTGTGTGCAGACTTAGACAACCAAGGCTGCCCGTGGCAGTTATATGAAAGTTCATCCAATAATTAAAATCAAATAACTTTCATCCTTTGTTGTGGCCGATGCAGTAACCATGCTCCGGCCATGCCGGTTTATATGAAAGTCCTGTCAAACCAGGAGTGTAACTTTCATCATTTGTTGTGTGCAGACATAGACTACCAAGGCTGCCCGTGGCAGTTATAGAAAAAAGAGAGGAAGAGTGTTTTATTATTTTAAACGTGCAGTTTTAGATATGCTTTCCAACAGGTTTTTAAATATTATCACAATTGTAACCATCGCTCTTTCCATCCTTGTGGTCAGTACCTTTGTACTTTTTTTTGAGAATGCCAACCAAATGATTGATTCGTGGAACAAGGGGATCAGGATTTTTGCTTACCTTGAGAATGATTTCAATCAGTCTGCTCTTTTAGGCTTAAAGAATGAAATTTTGACTTTGCAGCCAATAAAAAAAATTAGATTTGTTTCAAAGCAGGAAGCTTTGGAATTGTTAAAAAAAGATATGAACACAAGAAAGGCTTTTTTGGATAGTTTAAAGGGCAATCCACTTCCTGATGCATTGGAAATAGAGCTTAAAAGTTCTGTTAGAAAGTGGGATGAGATTGAGAGTATAGCAGAGAGGATCAGAGAGATTGCCCTGGTTGAAGATGTGGAGTATGGTGAAAAATGGCTTGGAAGGTTTATTAATGTTTTTAATCTTTTTAGAATTACAGGCTATGCCATGTCCAGTCTGTTTTTTATGATAGCTCTTTTTATAACTGCCAATACTGTGCGTTTATCACTTTATTCCAGAAGGGAAGAGGTCGAAATAATGCGGCTTGTGGGGGCTACAGACAGATTTATTGTTACCCCGTTTTACATTGAGGGTTTTTTACAGGGAACCATTGGCGGGATTACGGGACTCTCCCTTTTGTTTGTTTCATATCTGGCACTCTCTTCAGGCCTTGAGGCCAATAGTGTTCTTGGCCTGTTTTTTGATATAAATTTTCTCTCGTTAGAATATTCAATAATAATTATTTTATTCAGTGCATTTTTAGGTTGGCTTGGATGTTATCTTTCTTTGAAACAGTTTTTAAGATATTGATTTTTTTTTCAGCTCTTTTTTTTCTGATTACGCCGGTTGATGTTCCGGCTGCAGATGATTTTGTTGTTACCCACGGAGTGATAAATTCCTGGAAACTCAATCTTAGAAGGGCTCAGTCAAACGATTCAGATGTTGTAAAAATTCTTGAAAAGGGTATGCAGGTAAAAATTCTGGGGTATCATGGTGGTATTGGAGGCTGGCTTGAAATATCATATAAACAGGTTAAGGGGTATATCAGAAACAGGCCAAAGTATGTTACTCTGGTAAAAAATGATTTAAAAAAAAGAACAGGGCGTGGTGGAACAAAAACTGAAAAAAAACAGAAAACTCAAAAAAAGAGAGATGGTACAAAAGCTGAAAAGATCGAGAAAATTCAGGCAAAGATTATCAGGCAAAAGAAAAAAAATGATTTGTTTACTCAAAAAGAGGCTGAAATAATTGAAGGCTTAAATGAAATTGATAAACTTTTAAACACAATACGAATAAAAATAGCCGCAATTTCAGCAGAGCTTGAGAGTATAAAGTCAGAAATATCAACTGCTTCGGCAGCAAGGGTGCTTCTTGCCGATAAAATTGATAAAAACAGAGAATATGTCAAGGCAAGAGTTAAGGCTTTATACAGAATCAGGAAGGTTGGAAGAATGGAGTTTTTCTCAATGCCTGATTCTCTGTTTGATTTTTTTTTACAGCAGAATGCCCTTAAGAGAATACTTTTGTCAGATTTTAATCTGTTGGATATGCAGATCAATGATGTGGAAAAGCTTGAGCATATAGTCAGGCAGCTGGGACAACAGAAAAAAGATAAACTTCTGGTTGATGCAAGGCTTACTGATCAGATTAGACTTTTAAACAGAGAGAGTAAAAAGAAAAAAAGCATTTTAAAGGAGATCAGAGAAAAGACTATACTTGGAGCTGCTGCTGTGGCATCTCTAAAGGAAGCTGCCGTCATGCTTGAAAAAAAAATAAGTAGAATCCAGGCAGAATCAACATCTTCTGGAGATGGTGATCTTTTTACACATTATCAGAATAAATTAAAAATGCCTGTAAGCGGGGAGATAATTTCCATGTTTGGTCCTTCCCGGAATAGTGATTACTCTTCCTTCACATTTCAGAGTGGAATTGATATAAGAGTGGATAGAGGGGAACCAGTAAGATCGGTATTTAAAGGCAGAATTCTTTATGCACAATGGCTTAAAGGGTATGGAAATATTATTATCATAGATCATGGTGATAATTATTATACGCTGTATGCCCATGTTGAAGAGTTTTTTAAGAAAAGAGGTGAACTGGTTGGGACAAGTGAGGTCATAGCAACTGCGGGGGATACCGGCTCCATGGAAGGAGTCTGTCTCCATTTTGAAATAAGGCACCATGGAAAACCGGTAAATCCTTTAAAATGGTTGAAACAAGGAGCGTAAAGTAAACTACCGCTACCCTAAAGAGATAGCGGCTTTTTAAAAAGCTGCAATACCTGTAGAGTAGTAGCTTTTGAAAAATCTTCGGATTTTGAGAAAGCCTGAGTTTACCAGACTCAGGCAGGAGAAATCCTACCTACGATAGATAGGTTATGACACACATGGTTGACGCACCAGACCAGCAACTAATGTCGCTTGTGTTTAAGAAGAACTGAGGTAAGGTTCGGTGATACAAGCTCTGAAGCCTAT
>JAYEHB010000325.1:0-6949 GCA_034659375.1 Thermodesulfobacteriota bacterium | reverse complement strand
CCTGCACAGCCTGATATGAAAATGGTTATATAACCGGCATACCCTAAAGGGCAGAAACCAAAAAATGGGTCGAAGACGCGAAGCCAAGTCATGCGATTGCAGTACGTTGGACGGACTTTCATATAAAAAGGGGTCAAATAATGGCAGAAACATATACATTAAAAGAGAATACTATTCTTCTTTCAGTAAGAAAATTACTAAAGACTCTTCTGGAGACAGAAGTGGTCAGTACCATACTTGTTCCAGTAAGATCTGAAAAAAACAGATCTGTTATGCCGGCTTTAATTTCAGATCCAGAAGAAATTGATAATGCAGACCCATTATCACCCTGTTTTCAGCTCAACGGTGCAAAACTTGTTTCAAAACTTACAAAAAAAGCTTCTGATGAAAGAATAGCAGTGTTTTTACGTCCATGCGAAACAAGGGCTTTAATTGAACTTGTAAAGATAAAACAGGCAAAAATAGACAATCTTTTGATCATATCAAGTGATTGTCCAGGAGCATTTTCCAATAGAGATTTTAATGAAAGTGCAAAGGAGAAAGGAGAAGAGTTTACTGATGAATTTCTTTTATCAAGGATAGCTTCCTCTTTTTTAGACGATATGGGCGGAAAGATATCAACCTCATGCCGGATATGTGATAATCCTTTTCCTGACAATGCGGATATTTCAATAAATTTGCTTAATTCAAAAGATGGGAACATTACTATAGTTGCTAACAGTGAAAAAGGAATCCAGGTTCTTAGCGGCATGGATTTTAATTCAAAAGATGATAATAGTGCAGAATCAGAAGAACGTAATAATCAAACAAAGAAAATTCTTGATGCATTGCAGCAGAACAAAAAAATAGTGTTTGAGGATCTCTATCAGCAGACCTCAACTATCTCAGGATTAAGTAATTATCTCTCCTTGTGCATAAACTGTTACAACTGCAGAGTTGCCTGCCCTGTATGTTTTTGCAAAGAGTGTGTCTTTAATACAGATGTATTTGATTATGAACCCTTTCAGTATGCCGCCTGGGCAAAGGCAAAGGGAGCTTTAAAAATGCCTGGAGATACAATTTTTTTTCACATGACAAGAATGATCCATATAGGTCTTTCATGTGTTGGATGCGGTCAGTGCTCCAATGCCTGTCCTAATGATATACCTCTTGCAGAACTTTTTAAAAGTGTTGGGGAAAAAGCCCAGAAAGGCTTTGATTATGTTCCAGGCAAAAGTGTGGATGATGCTCCGCCCCTGTCAATCTTTTTTGAAGATGAATTTCAGGACGTTACAGGTATAGAATAAGGAACTCGACCAGGTTCAGTGCCCTGTGAACACTTACAAAATAAGGAATATATTTATGAGTAATGAAAGAGGAAAAGCTTTGGTTGTAGGTGCGGGCATTAGTGGTATTCGCTCGGCCTTAGATCTTGCTGAAACAGGATATAAAGTCTGTTTAATTGACAAATCTCCTTACATGGGCGGCATTCTCTCAAAACTCGATTATCAGTTTCCAACAGACAGATGCGGAATGTGCCGAATGCTTCCTTTAACCAACAGGGATTCATCTTCACAGTTCTGTTTAAGAAGGGGACTGTTCCATGAAAACATTGAGCTTATGCTTTCAACAAGCCTTGCAAAGCTTGAGGGAGAACCTGGTAATTACACTCTTTTGCTCAAACAAAAGAGAGGATACATAAATCCTGATTTATGCATTGGATGTGGAGAGTGTGCAGAAGTATGCGATGTTGAAATTCCTGATTTTTTTAACGAGGGACTGAAAAAGCAAAAAGCTGTTTATCTCCCTGTTCCCCATGCAGTTCCCAATATCTATACAATTGATCCAAACTACTGCAATCTCTGCGGAGAGTGTGTTAAAAAATGTCCGGCAAATGCAATAACACTTCCAGACAGCAAAAATGAGAACAGTGATGAGATAGAAATTAAGAACAGTGATGATGTAGAAATTGAGAACAGTGATGAGATAGAAATTAAGAACAGTGATGATGTAGAAATTGAGAACAACGATGGGAGAGAATTTGAAAAGAATAATGAGAGCAGAGAAAAAAAACGGGATGAGAGAGAGATTGAGATTCAGGCAGGAGTAGTTATTCTTGCCTGTGGAACTGATTATTTCAATCCAGAAGATGGAATTAATACTTTTGGATACAAAAAGCTCCCCAATGTTGTTACAAATATTGAATTTGAGAGAATCATCAGTGGAACAGGGCTTTATTTAGATAAACTTGCAAGACCATCCGATGGAAAAGAAGTTGAAAAAATTGCCTGGATTCAATGCGTAGGTTCAAGAAACATCCAGACTGATTCTGAGTACTGCTCCTCTGTCTGCTGCATGTTTGCTTTAAAAGAGGCCGTCCTTGCCAAGAAAAAATCAAAAACAGATATTAAAACTGTTATCTATTATATGGATTTGCGCTGCTTTGGCAAAGAATTTCATGCATACAGGAAAATGGCTGAAGAGGAGTACAATGTAATTTTAAAAAGGGCAATGCCCCATTCAGTAACAATTAATCCGGCAACAGGAAATCTTAGACTCTTTATTTCCGATGATTCATCTGAAACAATAGAGGAAGAGTTTGATATGGTTGTCCTCTCAGTGGGCCAGAGACCATCTGCTGCGACAGAGGAGCTTGCCATCGCAACGGGCATTGAACTGAACTCTTTTGGATTTCCTGAAGTTTCTTATCTTTTAGATGCTGAAAAACAGGCAGCTGCTGAAAAACAGGGAGTATTTATTGCAGGATCTTTTTCAGGATTAAAGGATATAAGTGAATCTGTTATCTACTCCAGTGCTGCTTCATGCAGTGCATCTTCAGTTCTTTATAAATCAAATAAAAGCAGAAACAGAGAAAATTATACCACACCGTTGGAATCAATGGCTGTCCTTATGGAAAATCCAAAAATTGCCATTGCCCTCTGCTCATGTCCAAACCAGGAGAATAGCGATATTCAAGCAGTAGTTCAGCAAATTGGTAGAGATGATCCCCATGTTTCTGATATTTTTGTTGAAGATAAACTGTGCACTGAAAAGGGATGGGATGATTTCCTTGAAACTATTAAAGAGAAAAAAGATAAAAATTTTAACAGACTGATTATTCTGGCCTGTCTTCCTTCTCTGTTTCAACAAAAGCTTAAAGATATTTCTGTTAATAATCAGATCAGCCCCTGTTTTATGGAGGTTGTAGATATTTACAATGAAGATGCAGAGCAGTACAGATCAAAAATAAAAATGGGGATTGCCAGGTTGAGACATGCCACTCTTCCCTTGGAAAACATTAAAAATGTTGTTCAAAAGGTTCTTATTGTCGGCGGAGGTTTTGCAGGAATGAAAGCTGCACTGGCAGTGGCTGAAAACGGATTTGAAGCTGTTATCGTGGAACAATCTGCTGTTGCCGGTGGAAATCTTAAATGGCTCTCCAAAAATATAAAAGGGGATAATTTTAAGATACTTCTTAATAAAACTATTGAAAAAATAGAAAAAAATCCATTTATAACCCTTTACAGTGAAACTGAAATTGATTCTTCACAAGGTGAACCTGGAAGATTTATAACCACACTCAAAAAGAGTGATGACGAGCTTGAAGTCATTGAGCATGGAGCTGTAATAATTGCAACGGGGGGAACCGCTGCAAAGACCGAATCATTCTCTTATAATGACAGTTCATCCATTATAACCCAGAAAGAGCTTGAGCAGGCTTTGACAGAAAAAAGCCTTGAGCCTGAAAAATTAAAATCTGTTGTTATGATTCAATGTGTTGATTCCAGGGATGACAAAAAAGAGTATTGTTCAAGAATTTGCTGCACTGCTTCATTAAAGCATGCCCTTTTTTTAAAAAGTAAAAATCACAACACAGATATCTATATTTTGTACAGGGATATGATGTCCTATGGCTTTTTGGAAAAATATTTCAAACAGGCCAGGGAAAAAGGAATAATATTCATACAGTATTCCCTTGATAACAGACCTGAAGTAAATGTGGATAATGATAAAATTATTGTCAAAACCTATGATAAAATAATTAACCATGATCTTGAAATTGAGGCTGATCTTCTTGTCCTTGCCACGGGAATTGTACCGAATGTTCCTGAAAAACTTGTAAAAAGTTTTGGAGCAAAATTGGACAAATACTCTTTTTTTGAACAGGCAGATTCCAAATTCAGACCTGTGGACTCATTAAAAGAAGGGGTGTTTTCCTGCGGAATTGCCCTTGGACCAAGAGATGTTGAAGAGAGTGCGGCTTCAGCCCTGGCCGCCGCAGGGAGAGCTTTAAGATTAATCACCCGGAAAAAATTTACAGCATCATCTGTTACAGCAGAAGTTAAAACAAGTCTCTGTACTCTTTGTGAAAGATGCATTGATGCCTGTCCATATTCGGCAAGAAGAGTTGATTATGATTTGATGCAGATTGTTGTTAACCCTGCAATGTGCCAGGGATGCGGTGCATGTGCATCAGAATGTGTAAACAGTGCAGCCTTTGTAAACGGCTTTAAGGAGCAGCAGGTTTTTGAAATGATCGATGCTGCAGTGATGTAAGGGAGATAGAAAAAAACAAATTACTCATCCTGCTTGCCATTTTACCCGTTTTCCAGGTTGTGGTAACAGGTGTATAGTGAAACTGAAAAAAGGTGAATATATGACTGATACCGCTAATATAAAGGAGCTAATCAAAACATGCATGCAGTGCGGCACCTGCACAGGGTCATGCCCAAATGCAGATGCCATGGATTTGACTCCAAGAAAATTGTGGCGTATGGTTTTAATGGACAGGGATGATGAGATATTTAAAAGCAAAACCTTTGGCCTTTGTTCAACATGCTATCTGTGTACTTTAAGATGTCCCAGGGGACTTCCTTTAACCAGGGCAATGTCCATGCTTAAAGAAAAGGCCTCCAAAGCTGATATTCCCATGTACAGACGTTCTTCAAAGTTTTATTCAAGTTTTATGGAGAGTGTAAGGCGCCATGGCAGGGTCAGGGAGGTTGAATTCATGACTCTATATTTCATGGCAATGAAAAAGCCTCTGCTGCCGTTTAGTTTTGCCTCCCTTGGATTAAAGCTTATGAAAAAGAACAAGGTAACATTACAGATTCCTTCGGGCCCAGGCCATGGTAATCTGGACAAATTATTTCTAAAAGTTGCAGAGATTGAGGAAAAAACATGAAGTATCTATACTATCCAGGATGTTCACTTGAAGCATCTGCCATGGAATATGATGTCTCAACCAGGGCTGTAATGAAACATTTAAAATGTGAGTTAACAGAAATAGAGGGATGGAATTGCTGTGGTGCAACAGCAGCAGAGCCTGTCAGCGGCCTTTTATCCTTTGCCCTTGGTGCAAGAAATCTTGCTCTTGCTGAAAAAATGACAAAAAAGTCTGATATACTTGTTCCATGCAGTGCATGTTATCTTAATCTTAAAAAAGTTGAAATTGAGAGAAAAAATGATGCCGGACTATCGGCAAAAATTGATGAAGTTTTAGCAGAAGAAGAGCTTGAACTTCAGGGAAACCTTGAAGTACGCCATCTCCTGGATGTTCTTGCAAATGATATAGGTGCAGATAAAATAAGAAAAAATCTGGCAAAAGAGCTTACAGGTCTTAAAATTGCACCTTACTATGGATGCCAGGCTTTAAGACCCTATAAAATTTTTGATGATCCTGAAGAACCACGTTCCATGGAACCTCTGATAAGAGCCTGCGGTGCTGAGGTGTTTCAATGGGATATGGGTGCAAAATGCTGCGGTGCTTCCAACATGAATACAAAAAAAGAGAGTGCTGAAAAACTTGTTCAGGAGATTTTATCAGATGCAGAGGGAGCTGATGCCATTGTAACTGTCTGTCCCATGTGTCAGCTTAATCTTGAGGGATTTCAGCAAAAAATATCAATGAATGCTTCCAAAGATCTTTCCATATCAATTATCTATCTGCCCCAGCTTCTTGGTCTTGCCATGGGACTTGACAAAAAAGAGGTTATGCTGGAAAAAAATCTTGCTGTAAAAAAAGAGTTTAAAGAAAAAGTATAGAACAAATCTGCATAATCAAGTTGAAATTATGATAAGGAAATATTATGGCACTTTCATGCTTTCAGGGCAGAGCTCTTTATATCAATTTATCAAAAAAACAGATTTTTCATAAATCCATTGAAGCATCTGTTTCAACACAATACCTGGGCGGCCGGGGACTGAATGCCAGGGTGCTCTGCTACCATGTAAAAGGGTTGAGCAGAGGAGTTTATCCGGCCGGGCCCTTTGCTCTGGCCCATGCTGTCTCCACACGGGGAGCTGATCATCTAAGGGGAAGAAGCTGGGCAGCAGCTGACAATTCCAATGAAGAGGTATTGACCATGCTCCAGGAAAAAAGAGTGCTTGGCACCGATATTGTACGTAATCTTATAGTCGCGGAAAGGGCAACAACCCTGGCAGACACCATCGGCAGGTGCAAGGGTGCCGTAAATACCTGGACCTGCACTGTGCCGCTGATCTGGAAAGCTCCGGTCTGGGATGGGCTTGTGGAGATGATAAATGCCGCTGCTGGTCTTAGCTTTACTTCTGAAGAGATAGAAAAAACCGCCGACAGAATCAATATACTGGAGCGTCTTTTTAATGTAAAACAGGGTATTCTCTCCTGTCACGATTCAATACCGCAAAAACCGGATTTCAGTGATACCCAAAAAGGAGCAGAAGAGTGCAGGGGACACGAGAAAATGGTAAAAAAATACTACAGGCTCCACGGGTTTGATATTGATACGGGTATTCCCTTACGCAATACTCTGGAGAAACTGGATCTTGGATTTGCCGCAGATGAGATCGAATCCCACGGCGTGTATAGTACCATTTTTAATACAAATATGACCAAAAATATATGAAAAGAAAGACTTAATAATATTAAAGACAGCAAATACCTTGGTTTTTCAATAACAAATGGGCTTTCTTCATTGGTTTGTTATAC
>JAYEHB010000324.1:0-6960 GCA_034659375.1 Thermodesulfobacteriota bacterium | reverse complement strand
TAAAATTTATTCTCTTGTTTTATGTTGGAAGGAGTTTCAGTGTTCAGGAAAATTGATTTTCCCACAAGGTTGGCTGGGAGTTGTTTTATCCAGCTTACGTCAATGGAGGATTCTCCATGTTTTTTTTTAATGTTCAGTTAGTTTCTTAATTTTCATATTAGTGTGTTGTTGGCAAACGAATTAATAACCTGAAGATCCCACGTAAATCAGTTTTGCGTGTGACCTTCAGGTTGCGTGTGACCTTCAGGTTACGTGGGACATTCAGGTTGCGTGGGACATTCAGGTTAGATTCTGGCTTGTTAAGGTCAGGAGTTTAAGATAGATGACAATGTGCTGGGAATTTGCTCTATAATATCAGTCACCTGACTTGCGGGCGTGGGGTTTGCGCTGTATCCGGCAAGCCGGTTAACCCGACAGGCAATGGAAGCTGCCTTTTCAACCTCTATACCAGCTCCTATCAGTGCTGAAACGATTCCCGTCACTGTATCTCCCGTGCCGCCCATAGCCTCCATGGTTTCTACAACCGGCTGATTAATTGTGGTTACAATTTTTTGATCATTGGCAACATAATCGGGCTGGCCCTTTACCAGAAGGCATTTTGCAGCATTGTTATGTTCATAGGAACGTTCAATCAGTTCAGGTATTTGATTATCATCATGCAGGATAAAACCCCGGGTATAAAATGGATGTGGCGATTTTTCATCTGCCAGAAAAGCAAGTTCACCAGCATCAGGGGTGAAAAGTTCATATTCCAGAGCCTGGCCGCTCATTTTAGCAGCATACATGAAACCGGCATCGGCAATCAGAATTGGTTGTTCAGCCATTTCTTTAATGGTAAACAAAACACGATCATGCCAGTCTACATCCGGCTGGAGATAATGAAATGTAATGGTTTTAAAATCAAACTGCATTAAATGATTTGTCAGATACTGGTAAAGCTCTCTGCTCCCTTTTCCCAAACCAATATCTCCGGCAAGAAATCCAAATGGCGGTTCCTGGTTCAGCACTTCACAGGTTTTGCATGCTGCTGCCAGCAAGGCAGGAGTTCCTCTGGTTACCTCTACTGATTTTCCTTGAATATATATATGGTCATCCTTTAAACAAACCTCTCCATACACAACAGGTAAATCTTCATCCGGGGTTGTTCCAACGACAGCTAACATTGTTTTTTTATCTCCTCAAAAGCCAGTTCAAGGGCATAACCGCACAATGTGTGCCCGATTTCCCGTGGAGCAGGTGATTCAAAAATGGTCAGCCCAACCATTTTTTTTGCAAGATAAGGAACATCCGGACACCCGCCTCCTGAAATGTTTACAATAACCATGGTCTCTTTATCAATTGTTAACTTCATATTTGCAGCCCTGATCATTAAATATTGACCAAAGTCCTTGGTATTAAATATGTCTACAGGCTGGAGTAAAGGAGAGCTCACCGGAACTACCTGTTCATGCTGAACCATAGCTTTATGAAGCGTTCTTAAAATATTGAGCTCTTCAATGAGTGGGATTTCAATAACCAGATCGCAGCCTCCCCGAATTTCAGGGGGTGGTCCCATCACCCGGATATCCCACCCCTCTTTTTTAAGAATACTTTCGGCTCTTATCACTTCACTTGTGTTTTCAAATACCAGAAAGCCGCGAGCAAAAGATTGCTTGTCAGCATCAGCCTGCGTATCATCATTTTTTGATTGCTTAGCCTTAAAAAAATCAAAAAGTTTCAAAATTAATTCCTTGTAATCGTAATTTGATATCCCTCATCTTCGGGTCTGACATTTTTTGCCTGCCACCCTTGACTTGTGGCAGCCCGGATCACATTTTCCCGTGACGCATCTGTATCCACCCTGATAACCACTTCTCCTGAATCTATGTTTTTTATCTGCTCCAGGGTTAAAAGAACCGGCTGGGGACATGAAAGACCACGTGCATCTATTGTTTTATTCATTTGTATTCTCCTTGGTCTCTTAATGAGTATGTTTTATTTTTGTTTATCCAGATTAACAAGTTTTTCTTCTCATTGTAAACCCAATAAAAAGGCAGACTATAAGTCCGATAATTGTGGCTGCCATTCCATGGGGTCCAAGGCCTTTTGGTGAACTGGCAAGTCCAAAATTATGGGCAAAAGCAGCACCGACAACCATCCCAAAAACAAATACCCCTGCATCACCATCACCTTCTCCGGCCAGAAACAGTTGACGGCCAGGGCATCCACCTGCCAGGGCAAATGCAAGACCGGCAACCATCATTCCGGCAAAATTCCAGATATGCAGATTATGAGTCACAGGCTGTTTGATAAAACCAGGATGAAATTGTCCAAGCAGCAGATTTATCACAAAGGCAGCAACAATAAGAGCAATGACTCCTCCAAAAAGATGAGTCTGTTTAAACAGAATCAGATCCCGAAAAGCACCCATTGTGCAGAAACGGCTTCTCTGTGCTATAAATCCTATACCAAGTCCGGCAATAAGAGAGATTAGCAGGGGAGCATGCATGGCACCAGGGCCCTTGATGCTGTAGAATAGAACACCGCTTTTTGATTCCCCATGAACAGGGGGATATATCAGCATAAGGGTGAGAAATCCCAGCATCATTAATGGCATCAACCATCCTGCTGAACTGTATGTTTTTTGACTGCGTCCCAGATTGTAGCCGTTTTTAAAAAATAGAGTGCCGATCCAGATACCAGCAACAAGGCCGCCAAGGCCAATAACAGCGTTCCAATCACCACCCGCCAGCCGCAGCATTGCCCGCCAGGGGCATCCTAGAAATATCAGTGCACCAATCATGGCAACTATACCCAGGATGAATCTAACAAAAGGAGCACTGCCGCTTCTTGGCCGAAACTCTTTAAACATGTAGGCAGCAACCAGAGAACCAATTACAAATCCTATGATTTCAGGTCGAATATATTGAACAACAGATGCACGATGCATTCCAATGGCACCGGCAATATCTCTTTCAAAGCAGGCCACACAAATTCCCATATTGCCGGGGTTTCCCAATTTTTGAAGAACCGGGGCCAATATGCCGATAATCGCTCCAACCGCAATAATACCCCATCTGGTTGCAAAAAAATTTTTTAACATCTTTAGTTTTTTCCTTTTTTACATAATTTAAGTTCAGCAACAATTTCACATTTAATTTTTTTTTACAAATCGTTACTTCTGATCAGATTCAGAGGTAGTATAGGAAAAATCTATGATATTTTGCCTGGTACGGAGGCAATGGCATTCGTTTAAGCAAAAAATGGCATTATTGTCTCTTTTTTGAAATTATTTTTAGAGGCAAGTTTACCCTTTTTGGGATTTTAATTTGCGCAGGCTTGCCAAAAGGAGACAGTTAACCATTGTTTTTATCAATGGATAATCCTGATTTGATTAAAACAAACAATTGGAAATTCAAATGCTCCTGTGATTAATTCAGACAAAAGTTAACAGATCAGATCAGGGCAAGTGGGCTGGTTTTGAAAATATTAAGGAGTAATTCTGTGCAGAATAGAAAAAGAGAGATAAATCCAGAGGAAAGTGTTCTGGATGTGATTTCAAAATGCAGGAGAACCGAGGCTGTTTTCAGGCAATATGATAAGTATGCAGGGGAATGTATCTGTTGTCAGGCGCTTTTTGAGTCAATAAGAGATGTTGCTGAAAAATATGGTCTGGATATGGAAAAACTGATGGATGATCTTAATGCAGCAGTTATTTTATCAGAACAGGAATCAAATAAAAAAGAATAAAAAAAATAGGCTTAAAAAGATATCAGTCTGCCCCATGGCTGTGCCTAACTGGAAGCTTCCATGGATCATAGTCAGCCTTATCTTATGGAATCCATGCCCGTGGAAAAGGCTCTTGAACAAAATAATATCCCTGTGTTCAGGGTTGAGACAGATAGAAAAATATTATGATTGAGTTTGTACATATAGATACCAGGGTAAGAAAAAAGCTGAGGCAACAGCTTCAAAAGAAAAATTCATATGCTGCCAATGCTGCAAAAAAGGCAGAAAAAATTATCAATGCTCTTTTAAACGGCACAAAACCGTTCCAGGCAGGGAAATTGACCGGAAATGGGGATGCAAGGATAAAAAATTGTCTGAAATATGATCTTGGCAAGGGATTCAGGCTTGTGTGCATTAAAGGAGAAAAAAGTTTTTTTCTCCTTTTTGCGGGCAACCATGACTGCTGTGACAAATGGATTAATAAAAATAGAAACATTAAACCAGATAATTGCAGTGATAGTATAAAAATCTATCCCACACGATATTCGTATGAAACCTTCATGGAAACTCAGAAGATACCGGAAAAGGCTGATTTAAGAAAACCTCTTATGGGAAAAATATCCCAGGCTGATTTAAGAAAAATTTTTCATGGGCTGACCTAGGTTCTGAGTGGTTTAATCATTTTTTCAAATTGCTTTTTTGTAAGAAGTCCTAATTGATATAACTGCCACGGGCAGACCTGATCTTTCACCTCGGTTTGCCCAAAGAATCAAAGATTCTGACAAAGCATGAAAGTTGCTGTTTGGTCTACAAAGACTTTTGCTCATATGCTCAATCTGAATCACTATGTCATAAATTTTTTCTTTAATTTCAACCTCCATAATCAAAAACAGATCATCTTTCAGACTCTCTTTAAATACCAAATTACTATTCCGGCTTCTATACGCAAAAATATTGATATCGGGGTGGGTGATTTAATGGAAGCTACTATTTGTGAGCAGGGTATTTTGTTAAAGCTGAAAATGCTCACAGATCGCCAAATAAAAGTTGAGAAAATGAAGCTCCCCTCTCCATATTTAGAGTTATAATAATTTGGAGAGGGCGAACAATCACCGACATCATTGTGAAGGTACCAACCAGATCCCCATAAAGTATGGACAAAATTCGTATAAAGTCTGGATGTATGCCAAATAACCTTAGCACGGGTCGAAGACGTGGAGCCAAAATATAAAATGAAGTACAAAAAGTGTAAACTACTTTTGAAGTATTATGAAAGATGCCAACAACTATTGGTTTTTATTGCCAGGTGATTATAGCTTTGTTTCTTGGCGGTATTCTCTGATATCTGTATTTTGGATATCCCACCATCATTGTTCCATAATTGACATTGCCTTTAGGAAAATTCAGCTCCTTTTGAAGGGGGGGCCAGAAAGTTGCCGCAGCATTGAAAAAACCGCACCAGCAGCCGCCAAGTTCCAGGGACGGCATGGCAAGTTCCATATAGGTAAGAGCAATTGTGCATGCAGCCTGGGCAGTTGGATCTTTTTTGTTGCCATGGGCTATAACAAGGTGTGGTGTGTTCCGGCTTATTGTATCAATACCTTTGTCCCATCCTGCTACAACCAGATCAAGGTGCATGGGTTTTGCAAGGTCAGGCTGTTCCTTTATAATCCATTTCATCCAGTCAATGACAAACGAGGAGAGTCTCTGTACCTCTTCTCTGTTATATATGATTTTCCATTGAACAGGCTGCCTGTTATGGCCGGAGGGTGCATGGCTTGCAATGTTGATCACCTTTTCCATGGTTTCTTTGTCAACCTGTTTATCTTTGTAATTTCTTATGGATCTTCTTGAACGCAGGAAATGTTCTGTCTGTTCAGGAGTGTGCAGCCACTCTTTTTTTATCTCCAGACACTCTTCAGGTTTCAGATTTTTGTGGGAGAGGGCACCAGTGGGACATACTGCCACACAGTGTCCGCAGTTGATGCATAATGCTTCAGCTCCTCTTACAGGTGCAGGAAATCCATTTTGCATATCAATTATTTTAATGGGACATTCTGCTGCACATATTCCGTCTTTGACACATTTCTCCTGATCGATACTAAATAAACTCATTTTTAAATCCTATGTTTTTTTTTGTTCCTTTGAATATTATGGGAGTTGGCTCCGCATCTTCGATCCATCCTTTGTCAAAATCTTTGATTTTTGGCCAAAAGCAGAGAACCCTCAAAAGCAGAGAACCCTGCTCGAACCATGCCGATTATATCCGTTTAAAATTTTTCTGGCAAGAGATCTCTTGTGCACCTGGATATTTGCCATAAGCCCTTTTTACGTATAAATCGTCTGTATGTTGTGGCTAAATGAGTCAAAGGTACGGTATGTGGCAGCCAATTCCTTATGGCAAATATCCAGGTAAGATAAGTTTTGCCTTGACAATTCAAACTCCTTTCAATTATGTTGTGGGACTCCACAGGGAGAGGCATGAACAGGAGATCCGTTGCTTTTCGGGATGAAAATAATAGAGAGCCACATAGGGAGAAGCATCCAATGAAAAAGTCTTCTGAAAAATATCGGCAGCAATGAAAAAACGTCTATATTGTGGGGAGAGAATTAAGCAGGGATTTTTACTGCTAATTATGAATTAAAAAAGTCTGACCAGGTTGCTTAGCGACCGCAAAAAGGATTACCATGGAGGTCTTTATGAATACTAAATTTAAGCTTCAGCACAAGCTCTTTGGGCTTTTTACTGTTTTTGCCATTATGATATCAGGATTGATTACCCTTATATTTTATCATGCAGCATACACAAAAGTCCATGAGGATATACGGCATCGGTTACGGGACATTGTCTCCATCGCTGCCGCAAACATTGACCTTACAACCCATGCAAAATTACAGAAAACAGAGCAGGAAGGATCTGAGTCATACAGAGCCATTAAAATTTCTTTACAGAAGATCAGAGACGCATCAACAGATATCTTATATATTTACACCATGCGGTATGATATTAATCAAAAAATCACTTTAAGCGTAAAGATGAGTTAGGCACGCTGGCTGACACACTCAATGACATGGCATATAAGCTGCATCAAAGCCATATTCATTTAAATCAGATGGTCACCAAATGTCAACAACCCCTACCCTAAAGGGATAGGGGCTTGAAAAAGCCCCTGCCTGACAGGGTTGCGAACTGCTTGCATAGAGTTTGTGGTTGATTAGACGGCCAAATTCAAATTGGTAGCCGTTAAGAGT
>JAYEHB010000323.1:0-6977 GCA_034659375.1 Thermodesulfobacteriota bacterium | reverse complement strand
AAATGTGAAAAATAAAAGGTATAACCCCAAAACAAACCATAACAAATAGAAAAAGAGTTATAAAAGGAGAATTCTTTAAATTATTTCCAAGATAGATAAGAAAAAAAATGAGAATTGAAAAAAGAGGAACGATCTGTATCATTCTAAGGATATCATAGGATGCAAGAAATTGTATATCCAGGTCATAGAGATTTAAAAGCATCTGATATGCTGAAAAAGGCTCATTACGATAGAGAAATTTCCCCGGAAACCACGGCATAAAAAAACATGCAGCTGCAGCAACCACTGAAATAAGAAAAATTTTATCAGACCACAGCCAGGAAAAAACAGTTCGGTATTTAACTTTACTAATGGGTTTTGCACAATGAGAACAGATAGCCATCTCTTCGGACAACTCCTTTCGGCACTCAGGGCAAACCGGAATTTTAAGAAACATCCTTTAACCTCCTGATCATTTTATAGTTTTATAGTTTTATGGCAAGAAAACCCCTCAATCTTTAGCTAAGAGGACGAATTGCCACTTCTATCCATATGAAGGGCAGCCACAGGGGGTTGCCCCTACGGCCATGAACCAATCGGGCAACCGCGAATGGTAGGGGCAGGCCCCTGTGCCTGCCCGTTGCTCCTGTTTTGCCAAGACTTTCATATAAAAACATTGTATAACTACTTTCATATGAAACAAAACCTGTCAAGAAAAAAATATTAAAATCACACTTTAATTGTAAAATAATAAATATTACCGGCCTGCTGCACCATACCTTGTGCCTGAACGACGAGGAAAAGGGCTATGATCACCCCTTGTTGCTGGAATAAAACTGCTAAAGCACAAAGACTTGACAGCTGCTGCAATAAATGTAACAAAGAGTTCATTATGAAAAAAGGATTTTATTTATTCTTAATTTGCAACAATAAGGAAAAAACAAATAGCTTCATTAACTAAAATAATAAATTCAAAAATATCAAGTCTTACACCCAAGGCAAAACTTTTGGGGGAATATATCATGAAAAATCCCCAAAAAGCTGTATTCATGACCACAAGAGAGCTTGCAGCCACTGTAAATACCAGTGAAGCCACAGTTGTAAGATTTGTCCGTAGCCTGGGTTATGGGAGTTATGCACTTTTTATAAAACATTTAAGAGAGCATCTTGATACAGAACTTACACTGATGGATAGAAGCAAATTTATTGAATCAGAGTCTGACAATGGAAACGACAGTTTCAACAGAATAGTGACCCAGGAAATTGAAAATCTCAAGATGCTGCAAAAAAGTATTGATCAGGAGGAGGCAGAAAAAATTATAAATGTTCTTGATCAATCTGAACATATCTATATTATTGGCTCAAGACTCTCCTATGCCCCGGCATTCTACATGGGATGGGCCATGACAAAAATCAGAAAAAATATAAACATTCTCAAGGGCAGTGACAGAACAGCAGTTGACTGGCTCACAATTGCTTCATCAGGCTCAACCGTTGTAATTGTGGCAACCTCAAGATATCCCAATGAACTTATCAGAATAGGCAAAATGGTGCGGCGTCAAGGGCTGAAACTGATTCTTCTTACGGACAGCACATCATGCCCTCTGAGACAGTTCAGCCACCACAGCCTTATTGCACCAATGCAGGCAATCCCTTTTCTTGGAAGCCCAACTACCCTCTCCTGCCTGATCAAATACCTGGTTCATGCAATGGCAGAAAAAAGAGGTGATGATCTAAAAGCACACCAGGAAAAACTTGAACAGGCATACTGGGAAAATGATATCCTGTTCAATCTTGGATAAGTCCTGCCCCCAAGGAGAACAACCCTTGGGCAACCAACCCCCAGGCAAAAATGAAGGGGTCAAGAGCAGACTTGACCCCTTTATAAATGCTCAGCAACTGCTCCGTTTTCCAGGAAGGGTATTTGATCAGGAGTAGAACCGATTATAGTGAGGGTCACATGACTTGATACTCTTTTTGGGCTTCAAACCTTCAGGTTAGAAGCCTATTCATCCTGGTAAGCTGCGTTGTAAAATTGGTAATTAATTTTTGAGTGAACCCTAAAAACTTTAACAATCATCTCTTCGGTCAAGAAAAAATAACAAATCTTGACAATGTTACCAAAAATGATAACATTGTGCCAATGATTTATATCAAACAAAAGACTTGAATATGACCTGGATAATTGAATTTTATAATGAAAAAGTAAAAAAACAAACATTAGCGTTCCCTGAAGGAATCAAGGCAAAGCTTCTTCACATTTTAGACACAATAGAAGAGTTGGGACCGCACACGATCGGCAAGCCGCATATAGCACCCATGGGAAGCGGACTATATGAAATCAGAGCCAAAGGCAAAGAAGGGAGAGCAAGATCTTTCTTTTGCTCGATACATGAAAAGCCAGTAAAAATACTTCATTCAATTATAAAAAAAAGCAAGAAGGCCCCCAAGAAAGACCTGGACTTAGCAAGAGCCAGAATGAAGGAGATTAAAAAATGAGTGATTTAAGTTATGAAAGTTTTAAAAAAGAAGCTCTTAAAGATCCTGCAACAAAAAAAGAATACGAAGCCCTGGCACCGATTTGGGATCTCAGAAGAAAACTTATTCGGTTAAGAACAGAAAAAGGCATAACTCAAGATCAAATTGCAAAAATAATGGGTACAAACAAAAGCAGTATTTCAAGACTCGAATGTGGGGAAAAAGTTAATTTTCCAACCTTGGCAACTATTGCAAAATATGCTCGTGCACTTGGCTACAAGGTCAGGATTGAGTTTGAGGCTGTCAGCTAAACTTATCCGTTAACTGTGCGGTTCGTCCATGGTAAATGTGTGCATTGGTGTCCCATAATTATTGTGACACATAAAGGATTTAAAAAAATACAAATGCTCTTTTTTTCTTGGCATGATTGTATAGTTGCTATACTGTTGATTTAAAGTTTAAATGCTAAACAAAAAAGAGATCATCAAGGATGACAAATCATGGCACACAAAGTTTGTCCAAATATGGGTCGGTCATCTTCTGGCCAGTCCCATCCGAAAATTACTCCAGAACCCTGAAAAAATCCTCTCCCCCCACATTAAACCCGGCATGACCGTCCTGGATATCGGATGTGCCATGGTTTTTTTTAGTCTGCCCATGGCCTGGATGACCGGCCCGGATGGCAAAGTGGTCTGTATGGATATCCAGGAAAAGAGAGTTTATTTTAACCATAAGCCTAAGAATAGAATATCCTTCTGCATGGTCTCATGTGATGAACCGTGGCAGGCGGTCAGAAAAAGTATTTTCTGACAACCAGTATTACTGGCGTTTTGTTGACCTGCTAAAAGATACTTCGGAGATGTGGGGGAATAAGGGAACTTCCAAAAAATAATCTACTCACCCTGCTTGCCCTTTTGCCCGTCTTCTACGTTGTGATCACAGGCACATAGTTCACTATGCTCCTGTGATCACGCCTTGAAGACGAACAAAATGGCTGCACGATATGAGTAGATTATTTTCTTCCAGTTCCCTAAGTACCTAATGGCTCACTCAAAAATAACTTTACATTTACCTCTTCCTGCCGAAGGCTTAATTTAAACGATGCAAATCAGCCGCACGGCTTTTTACGTCGGCTGCATTTGCCTGGTTAGCTGATTCATCAACCGGAGTGTCGAAGCCTAAAGGTGGTGTCTCTGAGTTGGAGAACTTTGTTGTCCAAAGGAAAAAGTTCTCTTTGCGTGAACAGCCATTTGAGCCTTTGCATAATGGCTGCTCTATTGGGTTGTCGTAGTGCGATGACCACCACCCCAAAATGGGTTTCGTATAGAACAGGAACAGTATGATAAAAATCACGATCCGTCGTTAGCATGACTGCCTCGTGCTGCTGCGCAATGTCAAACAATCTGAAGTCGTCAGCACCTTCCTCAGTTGTGCCACGATAATCAAATACAGTGTGCCCAAGTCCTTCTAAGTAAGCAGCAGCTGTCTTGGGAAAATTCTCATCTAAAAGAAATTTCATGAGACGGTGGCCTCATATGGAAGATCTTCAAATTGGCTGAGTTCGCTAGCGAATTTCAATGCCTCAAGAACATCTTCCCTGGAAATGTTTGAGTAGTCCTCTATGACTGTCTTGATGTCATCTCCTCCAGCAAGTGCACCAAGGATAGTTGATACCAGCACTCTGGTACCTCGGATTACAGGTTTCCCATGGCATACGCGGGGGTCTAATTGTATTTTTGTATTCATAATTCTCTCCTATGTCCGTAGTTATATTTCAGGTCTTCAAACAGTCAAGTTTTAAGAAATCGCTCAAAGTGTTTTCAGCTAACGGCCAAGTTAAGCGGCGGGCACTTTTTCCGTCCGAGGGGGCAACGACTTATTTGCAGACTACCCGTCCCGACCTCCTGGTTGGTGTATTTTCTTCTGGGGCACCAAAGAAATAAGGGTTCGCAATGCATTATTTACGGCATGCGAAGAAGAAAAGAACTCCCACACATCTGGAGCAAGAACAACGGTTTTTTCTCCCAATACACGCCTTTCGGAATGAGTGCCGTCAGAATGATGAATTAGTATTGTATATCCGTTATCCTTTAATCTCTTCGCATATTTTCCGCGGACGCCACCTGAAAAATCATATTCAGGTTGCATTTCTTCACTCGATTGGTTTTTAGAAATAGTCTTCTTCATATTGTTCACGCTCATTTCGTGTCGATTTTCCTGCGCTAATGATTCGAATATTATCCCTTCGCTCAGTATAGCTGACAATAAGGACACGATTTTTGTTTGAAGTTCCGATTATAAGTAATCTTTCTTCAGAAACAGAATGATCTACATCAGGTTGCATGATAGAAAGATCGTCAATAAAAACAGTTTGTGCTTCATCAAAGCTAACTTTGTGAACTCTTTTGTTAATCTCAGCCTTATTTTCATCCCATTCAAAAACAAAATTCATGTTTAGTTCCACTATGGTTTATTTTACCGGCCAATGAATGACTCACACTAAGTTATCTCATTCAACAAATGTATTATAAAACGGCCGTAGAAGCAACCAGAATATTCAGCAACAATGACTAATTGAAGAACAGGCCGATGATTTACTCTATTTTTTGAAAGAACGTCTACCGAACCTGAGCAAATCCCAGAAAACCGACTCCTCAAATACTTGCCGAGACCAAGCTATATCCTACCCAGGACTACAAATTCCTAAAAAAATTGCCCTGCACCGAACCAAGTTGAACTTAAGGCCACAGATTACTCATCCTTGATGGCCCAACGCCTCACATCACCGGCAGCAAAAAGCGGTGTGGCTGGAGCGTAGCGGAAGCCGCGCCGCTTTTTGCTGTTCGAGTGCATGTGATTGTTGGGCAGAGCAATTAATGAGTACAATCTTTATTCATTGATATGTACAATTTTGTCACTTACTCTTTTTCGCACTCTGAACGATAAGAAGCGAGCAAAATCTAATATTTCTTTGGCTGCCTCATGCGGTAATCTGGAAATCAACTCAATAGCTTGTTGTTCAGTCGAGATCCATTGCCGAGTCTCTGCCTGCCAAACCACAATAAATTGTTCTAACCGTAAAGCCAATAGTTCTAACGTTTCTCCCTCTTCATTTGTGAACTCCACTTCATAAGCGTTCTCAGAATGACAATGAACAATTGTCCCTTGCATTCCTGCACGTAGATTTCGTTCTGTAATATCCACTGTCAATTCAATGACATCACCTATATTTGGCATGTTGCTTTATCTCCTTATCACATAGAGTGTGACCAAATGTGCTTTGTTACTTCTGTCAGACACTAACCATCCAGTTCTCACTGTTGCTTGTTTGTTTTCTATAATTCCTTCAACTTCTACATCTACAGTATAGCGCTTTCCGAATTGATCTTCACTATGGAAAAATGCTTCAGCATGTAATGCTTTATTCTGAATTTGACTGATAAGACCATCGTAATTCTCCTTGGTGAAACCAAGTAATTTCTCAAATAGAATAGCTTTGTGTTTTCCATGCGGTGATTCCCAGTCTAAAGCATAATGCGTTAATTTGCGAGGATCAATAAATATCTGTTGCACAATATCTGATAGTTTCAAATTGATGCTCCTATCTTATGGTAGTGATCAAAGTCGTGCCCAACGTCAAAATCAGCGGTGCGGCTTTTTGCGTCCGCTGCATTTTTTTGTTATGTGTTTTTCGGCATCCTTCATAAGTACTTTACACTTTATGGAGCCACTTCCTATTTAATAGGGGGTTCCCCAAAAGAGTGTAAAGTACTTTTGAGGTGATATGAAGGATGCCTGTTTTTCTTATCTTTTAATAATTTTTTCATCTCACGGTCAAAATATCTTGACCTTGTGCCTTCCTGTTTCAAGCGGTCATCATCCATTGTAAAACCTTTTAGGGAGTTACAAGCAATAATAATACCCGCTATCGTTAAGAGTGCTGAAGATTACCTGAATATCGAACCTGCATACGGGTACTTTATATTCTTGTAAAACCTTTTACAATGTATTCATGAATCCGTTTGGTCGCCCACTGGCGAAATTTTGTTCCCTGAATTGATTTTACCCTGTAGCCCACTGAAATAATGACATCGAGATTATAGTAATTCAGGACTTTTTGCTGAAATTCGGAAATTCCGAATTTCTTCAGGGTCTGGCTTTCTTCAAGCTCTCCTTCAGCATAAATACTCTTAATATGTTCGTTAATCGTTGATTTTGCTTTCCCGAAAAACTGTTTATTTTTATGACTCCAACTTTTCGATTATATCTTTGGGATTCATTTCTAATTTTGAGAAAGCAAACCATTTTTTACCCAAATCTTTCAAAGAAGCTCCAAAATGATAAATAATCTTGCCATCAATTATCATAAACCTATCATGAGATGATTTTAAGTTTTTTATCTCTATTTTTTCATATTGTGCATTATGTTTCCCCAGGTCTTGTTTCAATATTTTTGAAATGTTTTTTGCTATGACCGCAAATGACGGTTGGCATTTATTTTGCATCAGTGAGACTCCACC
>JAYEHB010000322.1:0-7022 GCA_034659375.1 Thermodesulfobacteriota bacterium | reverse complement strand
ACTCTAAGTTGCTTACGTGCTTGTGTTTTTTGCAAGCTTTGGTAGATACACCCATGGGATGCAAATTCCATGCAGTTAACAATCGGTAACATGTGTTAGTGATTGTTAAGAAAAATGTATCGGTAAGTCCCATACAGTTTTAAAAGATTCAAGAGATTTTGTACGATTTATGACAGTGCTGCTGTTCATCCCGTGGTTTGGGGGATTTACATCCGCTGTCTTCGGATTTGAGGCGGAATTTGAAACAGAAATCGCTGTAATGCTGGCTTTTCTGTTGTTCGGCCCATTATGGTGCGGCTGGATTTGTCCCTTTGGCAACCTCTCCTATTTTATAAGCAGGGCAGGTGCAGTTCTTTTTCCCAATATTCAGATTACAATCCCTGAAAAAGCAGACAGACCCCTGCGCTATCTGAAGTATGTTATACTGGTGATATTCATATATGTGATCATCACCCACAGGTTTGATTATTTTTTCACTGACCACATGGAGATGTATTTTTCAACGGAGTTTACCACATTTTTCATAAAGTTTAAAAAATATGCCATTATGCTTATTCCCCTGCTAATCCCCAGGTTTTTCTGCAAATACCTCTGCTTTCAAAAAGCTATGTACAATATAATCAACAGGTTCCTTCCCTTTACAAGTATCCACCGGAATACCGACCAATGCGTTGAATGCCGCAAATGTGACAAAGCCTGCCCCATGGGAATTAACATTTCCACCATGGACAGTATCAAGGGAAAGGACTGCATTGGCTGCTTCTCCTGTGTGGACGAAAAGGTTTGTCCTTCCAAGGTGAATGCCATGGAACTGCGATTCCTGGGCAAAAAAATAAAACCCTTAAAATTCGCCGCTATTGTGATTCCTGTCTACTATTTGACAACCTGGCTGGTTTTGTACATATAACAAGAGTTCCCTGCCCCCTTTTTTACAGTCAAACAGATGTTGATATTTTTTTGTTTAATTGCATTATTGGGCTTGGTTCTAAGTTCGCATTATTTATAATAAAAATTTTTAAATGCTGAAATTACATCTTTAATATTTTCTTTTGTTACATTGAGATTGGTGACAAGGCGTAAGACTTGCCCCTGGGGGATAAGAATACCGTTTTTCTTCATGAATTCAAAAAGTTTCGGGTTATCTGTTTTTGTTGTTATAAACACCATATTGGTCTCACCTGAATCAGTGCTGAGTTTAAGCTCTTCAATTCCCGATAGGCCCTGGGTGAGCAATTGTGCATTGGCATGGTCTATGGCAAGTCTGTCAATATTGTTTTCTAATGCAAAGATACCTGCTGCAGCCAGAATGCCTGCCTGGCGCATGCCGCCTCCCAGCATCTTGCGCCATTTGCGGGCCTGATGTATGAATTCCTGGTTTCCGCAGAGAAGAGAGCCTACAGGTGCACCAAGTCCTTTGGAAAGGCAGATAGATAGTCTTGCTTAATCTTATCTGGAAGGGCTGCAGGGCCGTCATACCTGTCATTCATTGGAACATGAACACAGGATAGTGCAAAAAAAGTAAAACAGAAAAAAGATAGAGAGGTTTCATGTTTTTGTTTGTCCAGGTTTGGTTAAAAATCAATGCCAAATGTGATCAAAATTTTTGTTTCAGAACTGTCAGTAGTAAACTCCATATTTGTCTTAGCTTTTATATATTGGTTCAACTTATTGTTTGTCAACTTCAATTTTAATTCACTGTCTCTCAGATTATATGTGGTTTTGGCCTCTGTCCCATGAAAATATGAGTTGAGCTCCCATGTCCATTTCATCGGGCTTACCTCTGTGGTGCTGAATATATGGGTGCAAAGTGATACTCCATAGTTTTTTTCCAAAGAGTCAATTGTTTTTGTGGTTTTTGGCCGGGCAGGTATAAAACAGTTTTTTTTGAATTGGAATTTCTTAAGTATGCAATTTTAAAAAAAGTTGATATTTTTTTTCCTAATTTATCTATTTTTTGACCGGTTCTGGTATCTAAAATTATCTGTTCAGCAATTTTGGGAATAGCTTTTTCAACCATTTTCTGCTGTATGTAATCAATACGTCTGAATTCTCCGTCATAGAGTTTACAATCCATGTCCCCTGACTGAAAATATTTTTCCTGGTGTGATGAAAAATTATTTTTCCAGGGAATAAGCTCTTTTTCCTTAATTATTTTTGCAGATAAAGAATCAAACCACATATATTTTGAATCATTATTAAAGCTGATTTCACTGGAGAATTGATTGGGTTGATCATTCTTAAAGGTGTGTGTGTTTACGGGGTCTGCAGATATCTCGTGGGAAAAGAACAGAAAGGATAAAAGAACAGAAAGGATAAAAGAATAATAATGGTTGTCACCTTGATCCTGCTTTTATGCTTAAATAGTGTCAGCATGGCAACCTCCTTCTTTTTGTTGCAAATAGACGACAAATACTATTTATTTAATAATAACCATTTATTTAATAATAACCATTTTTTTAATAAATAGCAAATAAAACTTGTTTTAATATAGATAAAGTGATAAATTAGAAAATTTATTTGTAGATTCAGGGAGTTATTGTCAAAAGTTATAGGCTTTCTGAAATAAAAAAAATAAAACACAAAAAGTGTAAACTACTTTTAAAGCATTATGAAGGATGCCGAATTTTCGTAATGATGTTTGTGGGGGGGGGAGAGAACAGTAAAAAAAAGGCTTTGAAAGAGTTTAAAGGAGCAGGGTTATGAAAAATAAGAATTCTGAAACTTACGGAAGAATAGCCGGATTGGAACTTTTCTGTCATATGTGTGGATGCGAATTACCTTTAATGCATCCTCATATCATGCTTGAGCACCATGATAGTAAGGGGAATCTAATCTGCGAGGAGTGTTACCAAAAACTTAAAAATAATAAAAATTTAGGGTTTGGTTCTAACGTCGGCCATATATCCTGATTGCAGGAACAACGGAGGGGTCAGGCTTAACAATTAATTGAAAATTGAAAATTGATAATTGATAATTCATAATTCATAATTCACAATTCACAATTCACAATTCACAATTGATTTGTGTCGTTATCAAACCTTTAAGATAATTAACCAGAAAAGTCAAGATAATGACAATAACGAAAGCCTGACCCCACCCCCATGGGTGATTCTTCAGATGAGGTGCTTTTTGTTATTTTTTAACAACTCTTTTCAGGAAGTAACCATCAGGATCACATTCCTCATGTAGTAGTTTTAAATCTTTTTCACTTGGTAGAACCATCTCCTTTACATCAGGTGAAACTAAGAGTTCAAAACCTACAAGTTCCTGGATATCTTCTGGTGTTTTGCCTGGTAACACTTCAAGAAGCATCATTCTTTTTGTCTCATCATCATACCCAAAAAGAGCTTGATTTGTAATTACACGATAGGGCCCTGAACCATGAACCCCTGCTTTTTCTCTGTAATCAGGAGAGCCGTCTCCAAAGCCTATTGATGTGATAAACTGCACTTTTTCAACAAATCTTCGTTTTTCCAGAGCCATGATGGCGATGGTTCTTTCACAGCTTGCAGACATTGCTCCGGCACCGCCGCTGCCTGGAAAACGTACTCCAGGATTTTTATAATTACCCCCTTCAAAAGTTGAGTTAAGATTCCCATGCATATCTATTTGAGCACCGCCGATAAAAGCAAAGTCAGCATATCCCCTTTGGGTCAGTTCAAAAGCACCGCACAGACCTTTTGCATAAACAGCCTTGCGAAACGCTCTTGTATCACCAACAGACAAAGGCAGCCCCTGTTCGAGTATCGCACCAAAAGAGCCGGCTTCAAAAATCATCTGAATTCCCGGAGCATGGGTTAATTGTGCATGAAGTGACGCAATAATGGGCAATCCTGTTCCTACAAATACCACTGATTCATCCTCAAGGACGCGTGAACCTGCATAAGCTATCATTTCCATTGGGCTACATTCAGCCATAGTATCCTCCTCATAAAAACATATTTATGTATGATGATTTCATTGATTTTATATTATCTGTATTTTTCATATGAAAGTTTTTTTAACTCTTGTAATCAATTGACTTTCATTTTTTGTTGTTGCAGACTATCCTGCCATGGTCGTTATACTATTATAGGTTGGCATTGATCATTCTGCTTAAGTTCTTTGATCGTTTTGTAAGGCCTTGTTGCCAGATAATCGTCAAAGGTTTCACAACCATAAACATACTTGTCATAATACTCTTTTAATCCATCTTTGTTTCCGGTTTTTCTGAAATCATCGCAGACTTTTCTGAATGTCAGCATTTCAGGCATATCAAACCAGTTGTATCCATAAACAGCACCGGGATAAGCACCAAGGGGCTGCTCAACCACAGCATCCACAATAACATAGGGGATTTCTGTTAAATTGGGATATTGTCTTATACTCTCTGTGGGAATAACCTGCTCAACTGACATGATACATCTGTTTGAAGCCTGGGCAATTTCAGGGCATGTGCACAGCGCTCCAAAAATTCTCGCATTTCCATTCATGTCAGCAGCCTGACAATGAATAATACCAAGATCAGGGTTGATGGAGGGGATTACATAGGTATTGTCACCTGTAAAGGGACACTTTACCATGCGGCCGCGGTTTACACGTTCCATATCAGTTCCGCCATGGTCTTTAATTGGGATAAAAGGGAGCCCCATGGCTCCGGCTTTAAATCTGGCAGACATTCCATAATTGGTATAATCATCTACTTTTATCATACCATTTTTTGTAAGATGCCGAAAAAGAGGTGCTATTCCGATGATCTCATAACCCCACCATGCAAGCTCAATAGTTGATATGGAGAGATGACTGTCATCTAAAATCATGGCACCTGCAAGTAATTCAGCGCAAATTGAGTTGGACTGGAATGAAAGATGGATATTTTTTGCTCCATGCCTGATAATTTCATGAATAATGGCAACAGGAACCCGTGTATTAACAAAACCCCCGATGGCGAGACTCATATCATCTTTAACATAGGCAGCCACAGCCTCTTTCATTGTCATACGCTTATCTTTCAAGCCCTTTTTTTTAGCAACAACTGCTTTTCTGGCTTCACGGGGAGTCGGCCCCCAAAACTCAAACGGTGTATCCTGGGCAACTTCTTCTTCTGATAAAGAGCTTACATTTTTTATCAATGAACTTGCTTGTTCCATACTTACAACCTCCTTCAAATAAACACATGATTAATTTTAACAACAGACTCTGCTTATTATGATAGTGCTTAATCTATTCCTTTGGTAAATCTTTTTGCCTTTTTTGATTATGTTCAATGCTCCGTTTAAATCTGCATTGAGCAAACCTTTGGACCATCCGTATAATCCTCTTTTTACTTTTTTGCCTGAGAAAAAAGGATAGTTCTTTTTTGAATAAGATAGAATTGGACCATTGTCGAGACTACTTGCTTTTGAAGTGTACGCCTCTTCAGTAAAAATAACTTTAACACCGTTTTCTTCTGCTTTGTAATTAATCATCTGCTTGAACGTGTCCAATTATATGAGCAGGCCAAAATGGGCGAATATGGGGTGCCGGCCGAATATTTACTGTGAAACTCCGTATCACTGTTTAAACTCGCAACGTTTTACGTGTGACCTTCAGGTTATGTTTTGTCAAAATCTTTGATTCTTTGGCCTTTTGACCGATGAGTAATAACTCATGCTCGGGTTAAACGCTCGGACCAGACGAATTATTAGTTTATAGTAATAAGCTTTTTATAATGTCAATAGTTTTTTTTATGAATTTGGTTTATCTTGATGAATTGCTATTCATTTGTGGTTTATAATCAAACGGATGGCATCAAGCCTTAATCTGGCACCGGCGATATGTTCTAACATCAGATTCATCTCTGTTTCAGTTGTTTTAATCTCTTCATTTCTGATACTTTTATTTTTCTGTTGTAAATATTTCAGACGGTTCAGCTCTTTTCCTGTTATCTTACTGGCCTGGTCTTTTGATCTGGTGATGATCTCAGCTGCTTTTTTTTCTGCGATATCTCTTCCTTTTTTTACAAGGTTTTGAATCAGCAGCACTATTTGTGAATGTTCATCTATCCATGATCTCTTTAAATCTTTGCCTTTTTTTTCAATTGTTTCAAAGGGAAAATTTTCTGTGACATCATTGTTTTCATGATTAACAACGGTTCTTACAGGAGTTAAAGGCATGAACCGGTCAATGTGTAATTTTTTCGGAGCAATGGCTTCAAGGACAAATATTGATTCTAAGATTATCTCATCTTTGCCGGTATCACTCATTTCTACCATTGAGTTGTTGCCCTGTTCTGTTCCAAGAATAAGTTCCATGGCAGCCAGCACCATTGGATGATCCATGGTGATAAAATCAATGTTTTCCCTTGTTACAGCAGTTTTTCTATCAAATGTAATGGTCATTCCATCTTTTTTAAGTGGGGGAACAGGAAATTGTGAATTGTTTGTGTGGTCAAAATTAAGATTGAATATCCTCTTTTCGATTTCATCTGTTTCAATTAGAAAATGGTTAAAAAGCTTAAGTATGAACTGGTCAGTTTTTTGATTTTTTTCGGTTTCTTCGATGTTTTTAATTAAATGTTCTGCTTTTCCCGGCATAAATGAGTTAAGTTCAAGAAGTCTGTCCCGGCCATTGTTAAGTTCTTTGAAAAATTTCTCTTTATACTCTTTTGTACACTTAATCAGCTTTTTTAAATTTTTTGTATCTATTGTTAAATCTTGATTGGCTTTTTGGGCTTCAAAAAGAAGGTCTTTTTTAAATCTTTTAAAAATAAAGTGGGCACCTGTTATATCTTTTTTAAAAATATCCACTCCAGAGCTGTACCATGCAGCAATAACCTCCTGGCCGCTCTCTTTGATATAGGGTATGTGAATATGAATTTTTCCTTTCTGGCCGATTCTGTCAAGCCTTCCGATTCTTTGCACAATCAGTTCGGGGTTAACGGGCAGATCAAACATTACAAGGTGCTGGGCAAACTGAAAATTACGCCCCTCACTTCCGATTTCAGAGCAGAAAAGAAT
Organism: Thermodesulfobacteriota bacterium; assembly: GCA_034659375.1. Lineage (GTDB taxonomy): Bacteria > Desulfobacterota > Desulfobacteria > Desulfobacterales > Desulfobacteraceae > DATFJZ01. The sequence continues at coordinate 45 of JAYEHB010000322.1, read as the reverse complement.
CTTTGCACCCTTTTGTTCCGTAAACCAGGCTGCATTTCTATCCCT
>JAYEHB010000321.1:0-7038 GCA_034659375.1 Thermodesulfobacteriota bacterium | reverse complement strand
ACTTTTAAATTATTTTATATATGAAAGTCTCTAAAAATATTAATAGCGACTTTCATGCTTTGTTGTGGGTAAACTTGGCTGAAAAACCAAAACTGCCCGTGGTAGTTTTGATATGAAAATCTGTCCAACGTACTGCAATCGCATGACTTTCATATCAACTTTTTCAAAAAGTACCTGCACCAAAATAAAAAATCAACTTTTTATTGACATAATCACAAGAGACATCTATCATAGACTGTAATAAAGTTATAACACTTTAACAAGAACGGTACTTATCTATGAGAGCACAACTTGATACTGAAATTAAAAAAATAAGAAAACGTTTTAACCTGTCCCTTGCCCAGTTTGGTTCACTTGTGGGAGCTCCTGCCGTTTCTGTAAAAAGATGGGAACAGGGTGTAAAGCCCCAGGAACGTTTTGTATTTCAAACGATTCTTGTTCTTGGACTGATAAATGATCCTGATGAAATCTTTTATGACCTTGGCAGACAGGGAATTGTGCTTAATGAAAAATACTGGGAAAGTTTTGCAAGTCTGGTTAAAGGAGCTGAAAAAAGTATTGTTACAGCCAAAGAGGTGGATCTGCCAAAGCCTGATGTGGATGGAGCACTTGTAGCAGGGATTTCAGGACTTCTTGGCCTTATTGCTTCAGCCTTTGCAACAGACAAGATGCCTGGAGCAAAGGCACGATTCTCTTTTGCAACCCGTATTGCGGAATTTTTAAAATAAAAAGAAAATTATATGGCTGAGATAAAATTAAGAGAGCCTGACAATGATCTGCTGCCGTTAATCAGAAAAAGCAGCAAAGATGAGCTGGACAATCTGGTGGGATATATTACACAAAAAGGTGGGGTTTCGTGCCAGCTCAAACATACAAAAGCATACAAAGCTCATTATCCTGATCATCCCATGTATATGGATGAAATTGCAGCAGAGATTCAAAAATTTGGCGGAAATACCATCTTGAATATCATGAGAAAAGGCAAAGGTGCATATTACAAAGATATTGCATGTGATGTGGCAGCTCGTCTTAAGGTAAAATTTAGTAAAGAGGATGATATTGATTTTATTGAACAGCAGATTCTTTTAAAAGTGCTGGAACTCTCCTGGGGAAAAATGAACAATCAGGAAAAAGAGGCACTTTTAAAAGGTATTATGAAAGATACCAAGGCTGCTGATCTTGCAGGGGAATTTCCAACGGCTCTTGTTACAACTGCTCTTATAACAGGGGGAACAGTCGTATCATATCGTATTGCCCTTATTATCGCCAATGCAGTTGCAAAACTGACCCTTGAAAAAGGAGTCTCTGTTGCAGCAAGTGCCATGCTTTCACGCTGGATTTCCATATTTGCCGGAGCAATCGGCTTAGGCATAACAGCTCTGTGGACAATCTTTGATGTGGCAGGTCCTGCATTTCGTGTAACAGTACCGTGTGTTCTGCACATTGCCATGTTAAGGCAGCTTCATATTGTAGAAGAATCAGGCGTTGATCCTGATAAATCATTTAAAATTAAAAGTTAAGGAGAAAAAAATGCTTAGAACTATTATCTCATTTGCTGCAGGTTTTGTGGTTGCAAAATTTACATCTGACAGCAAATTTATTGAGAAAACCCAAAAAAGTGCCTTGGAAAATTATGAAAAAATAAAATCAACCTCAAAAAAGGTTGCCAGCGTAGTTAAAGAGGAATTCTCCTCAAAAGAGACACCGGTCCAGGAAAAAAGCTAAAAAAAGGAGGTGGGATATATGCTCAGGTATATTGTAATTTTTGCTGCAGGTTTTGTCACTGGAAAAGTTGTGACAAACAAAAATGTTGAAGCCTTTAAAAAAGCAGGTCTTAAAAGTTATATTGTTGTAAAGGATAAGTTCTCAAAAAAAGAGACTCAAGAGAATCCTATTTAATCATTCATAAGGAGGTATGTTATGCATTTATTGTCCTATCCTGTAAAATGGTTTATTGTCGGAGCAGCAGGTTTTCTTGTTTATAAATTTGGTAAAAAAACCGGTGCTGCAGACAAAGAAAAACAGGAAAAAGAAGCTATTACAAAATAATGGCAAATCAGTGTCCAATGGTAAAGCGGGATGAAGCGCCTATAGGTTAGCCCCGATGCTCCACAAGTCGGAAAGGGAGGATCTAACATAGGTGTTGTAAACATAGCTGAGGGTAGGCTAAGTCAACCCTTCCAAAAAACTCTTAACATCGTCGATGTGGACCAACTGGTTTGTTAGTTCCAGAACGGAGCAGAGTCTCTGTTGCAAAGACTTTCAAGATCAACAAAAGTTGACACAAGTCCTGTACTGCTGAAACTGAACTTGTGTTCTTCAAAAAAACGTACAGGCTGAAGAACACTTTTAACTTATGGCTTACATCCCCTACCCTGAAGGGATAGGGGTTTTACGCCATCTTTATAAAGATAACTTTGTTCTTCACAAAGAAAAAGCAAAGGATTAAGCCCTGAGCTTTTCTTTTAATGCCTTGATAATACCAAGGCAAACCTGGTTGGCATCTGCCACTATGGCCACATCTGCCATTTTCATCATGGTGGCATTGGGGTTTTTATTAACACTGACAATAAAACTTGATTCTGTGATGGCTGCCGTGTGCTGGATGGCACCGCTTATCCCAAAAGAAAACAGTATTCTGGGCTTAATATTTTTTCCTGCCTGGCCAACCAAAGCATCGTGGGAGACCCATTCAGAGTAGACCACAGGCCGAGTAGCTCCCACTTCTGCGTTCATATGTTTTGCAAGATCAAAAAGTTTTTTAAACTTTCCTTTGCTTCCCATGCCCCGGCCTCCACAGATAACAATATCTGCATTTTCAATTTTCTGTTTTTTGGGAGGCCTATGTTCAGAGCTTACAAGCCGAATCTTATCCTTTGGCAGATTTTTCGGCAGCGGCAGAGAGACAACCTCTCCTTTTGCTTCATAATCATGGGCCAGTTCCTGGAAAGTGCCCGGTCGGATAGTTGCCATCTGGGGCCGTTGCACAGGCGTAATAATTTTTGCTATCAAATTACCACCAAAGGACGGAGCAACCTGTACAAGGAGTCCTTTTTCATCCAGCTCAAGGTCAATGCAGTCGGCAGTCAATCCTGTTTTAAGTTTTTTAGCCACCCTTGGTGCCATTTCCTGCCCAAACCGTGTGGCACCCACAAGCAGTGTTTCCGGCTGATATTCATTTGCAAGCCAGGCCAGAAGCCAGGAATAGGTTTCCAGGGAATAGGCTTGAAGTGCTGGATTATCAAACAGATAAACTTTTTGTGCACCATGGGCAATATACTCTTTTACATACTCATCCACATTATGGCCAAAGACAATGGCACAGACCGTCCCGCCTGTTGAGGAGGCAATATCAACCGCCCTTGCAAGAATTTGAAGGGTTACTCTGTTTTGGAAATAATTTCTGTAATCGCCCAATACCCATATATCTTTATTGCTATCCATACTACTGATCCTCACCATGTTCATGTGTTTTAAGATCTTTCCCCATTGCCCCGGAGATTACCTTACCATAGTCTTCAAAAAGCAAATCCACTATCTTTTTTACTGACCCTTTTAACACCCTGCTCTCCTTTTGGGTGGTGGGTGAAAACACTTCAATAATTCTTGTGGGAGAATCCTTAAGAGCATTGAAATTATCATCAAGCCCCAGTTTTTTTGCATTAACAATTCTAATATCAGGATTCTCAAAGGCCTGTTCCACTCCTTCAAGGGCAAGATATCTGGGGTTATAAGCAGAAAGATCAATGGTAATAAGACCTGGCAGATCCATTTCCATGATTTCAACAAAATCATCCACATGGCGATGGACCCTAACCGTTTTTTCTTTTACTTCAACAAGACTTACATAGCCCAGGGACGGGATATCCAGATCCTGGGCAAGCTGGGGGCCAACCTGGGCAGTCTCACTGTCACTGGTCTGGGAACCGCACAATACCAGGTGCAACTCTGATTTTTCTCTTTGAATAAATGTAGCAAGTATCTGGCTGGTTAAAAAAGTATCTGCTCCGGCCATCCTCTGATCCGTCAGCAAAACTCCTTCATCTGCACCAAGGGCTTTGGCCTGGTGCAGGATCTCTTCTGCCATGGGGGGCCCCATGGTAATGGCACATATATGGGCAGATTGTTTTTCCTTGATCTGTAATGCCGCTTCAAGGGCTCTTCTGCTTGCAGGGTCCATCATGGCCTGGGCAAGTTCCCGTTTTAGAATTCCGGTTTTTGAATCCCATGGCAGTTGTGACACCATGGGAACCTGCTTGATACATACAAAAATATTTAACATATGACTTTCACCTTATCAGCTGGGTTGGGTCAGAATAGATCTGGCAATGATCATCTTCTGGATTTCACTTGTGCCTTCATAGATCTGGGTAACCTTTGCATCCCTGAAATATCTTTCAACATCATACTCTTTACTATACCCGTAGCCGCCATGGATCTGAACTGCCAGATCTGTAACTTCTTTTGCAGCGGCACTGCAATGGAGCTTTGCCATGGATGCCTGGGAAGAAAACGGTTTACCGCTTTCCTTTGATGCAGCAGCACGGTAAAGCAAAAGCCTTGATGCATCAATTTTTGTGGCCATTTCTGCAAGATAATTCTGAATGGTTTGAAATTTAGACAAAGGTTTATTAAACTGCTGCCGTTCTTTGGCGTAGGATACAGAAGCCTCAAAGGCTGCCTGGGCTATACCAAGGGCCTGGGCAGCAATCCCTATCCTACCTGTGTCAAGGGCAGTCAGCCCGATTTTCATGCCCTGGCCAAGCCTGCCTAAAAGATTATTTTTCGGCACCCTGCAATCTTCAAAAAACAGAGATGACACTGGATTTGCCCGCATACCGCAAAGATCTTCTATCTCACCCACTAAAAATCCAGGCCTCTCTTTTTCAACAATAAAGACACTGGCACTGGGTTTATTGTTTTTATCTTCGGTCATGGCAAAGACAAGTATGGTTCCACAAACACCACCATTGGTGACAAAAATCTTGGTTCCGTTCAATACAAAACCATTTTCAGTTTCAACGGCATTTGTTTCCACCCCGCCTGCATCTGATCCGGCATTGGCCTCTGTCAGACAAAACGCACCAATACTCTCCCCCTGGGCCATGGCAGGTACAAATCTCTCTTTTTGCTCCTTTGTGCCAAATTTAAGAATAGGAAATATGCCCACACTGTTATGAACCGTCACGCAAAGGCCCATTGCAGCAGAAACCCTTGATAATTCCTCAATGGCAATGGCATAACTGATGGTATCAAGGCCTGCTCCTCCATATTCTCTTGGAACCTGGAGCCCGAAAAAATTCAGAGGCTTCATTTTTTCAACAATTTCTATGGGAAACCGTGATTCCTTATCCATAAGAGCCACATGGGGTTTGATCTCATTTTCTGCAAACTCCCTTACGGTTTTTCGAATCAACTGATGTTTAATACAGGGATTAAAATCCACAAAATTCTCCAATTATCTGTTTATAACTGCCACGGGCAGATCTGATTACATACCGCTCTGCCCACAACAAAGCATGAAATACCTGTTCTGTTTTGCAAAGTCTTTCATAGAAACCGGCATGGCCGGAGCATAATCATTCTCATCGGCCACAACAAAAAATGAAACTCTTATCATTACAGTCTATTGGACGAAGTTTCATATAAACCGGCACGGCCGGAGCGTGGTTACCGCATCGGCCACAACAAAGTTAAAAAGTCTATCATTGCAGTCGTTTGGATGGACTTTCATATAAAAGCTTCAAGTATTTTATTGGTTTTTGACATCGTGATCAGTGAAACTAAGGACAATTTCAGAGAAAAAGGTATCTGTAAACCAGCAAAATTTTTTGCTGTTGATCCTGCTGATCCTGCCTTCAAATCCTCATTTTTAATTTCTAACCTGGACAAGCCGGAACCTAACCTGAAGGTCACAGGCAAACGGGTTTACGTGTGACCTTCGGGTTATTATTTTTTTTGCCAAAATAACACGAAAATAAGAATTAAGAAACTAATAATGTTCCCGTATGTAACCATAAGCTTTATTAAAATTACCATGACTTCATCAAAAATCAGCAGGACCACACTTAAAAGATGATGAGAAAAGGGCTGTTGTTTTAAGGCAGGTTATGCATTCCGATGATGTCAGGAACAGCGAAAATGACTCCTTTCTTAAGATTAGACCCCGGGGACTACCCGCACATAGATCTCAGCACTGTTCTTTTTATCCAGAACAAGTCTAAGCCCGTCTGTGGTATAGATGACAACCCTGGCCTTGGCACCACTCATGGTGAGAGTCTCCACAGGCTTGACGCCTTCCAGGATCAGTTCAACACCAGGCTCAATTTTTCCATGCACATATACGTTCTTTCGGGCTTTATCACCTCCAAGAATCTGTTTTACAATAAATTTTTTCCCTTTGCCTGCAGAGCAGAACTGCAGATCACGCTGCTCAATACTGCCCCAGATTTTCGCAGCAATCCCCTCACTTAAACGAACCCTTTTTTCTGAATTAACAAGTGCAGTATACTCCATGGGAGGAATTTGACGTATAAAAGTGATACTATCATTATTTTTTAACCCAAGAGTTTTTAAGGCATTTCCAAGTCCTGTCCCCCCTGTTATACCCTCTATATGGCCTGACTCACCCGGTTTTAATTCAGCAAGGGGCAGTTTACGTCCATCATCAAGATGGGTAACTATTTTTAAACACATGCCTTTACCAAGAATGAATTCTCCTTTGGGCCCCCTGACTCTCACAGGGTGAATGGAAATCTCTTCATCCAGTCTTATGAAATTATCATTTTCATACAACCCTATATGATGTAATCGGGACTGCAACACAGGACTTCTTATTTCTAACAGTTCAAGAGTTTGATCAAAAGGGGCTTTGTGTAATTGAATTTTCATTGTTTTTATCATCCAAACGGTTTTTATAAAGATGGCGTAAAACCCCTATCCCTTCAGGGTAGGGGATGTAAGCCATAAGTTAAAAGTGTTCTTCAGCCTGTACGTTTTTTTGAAGAACACAAGTTCAGTTTCAGCAGTACAGGACTT
>JAYEHB010000320.1:0-7059 GCA_034659375.1 Thermodesulfobacteriota bacterium | reverse complement strand
GGCTTTCGTTATTGTCATTATCTTGACTTTTTGGGTTAATTATCTTCAAGGTTTGATAACGACACAAATCAATTATGAATTATGAATTATGAATTATGAATTATCAATTATGAATTATGAATTATCAATTATGAATTATCAATTATCAATTATCAATTATCAATTATCAATTATCAATTTTCAATTTTCAATTTTCAATTTTCAATTAATTGTTAAGCCTGACCCCTCCGTTGTTCCTGCAATCAGGATATATGGCCGACGTTAGAATCAAACCCAAATCATAGATAAATCATGGGCTGTTATGAATGCGAATAAACGAACAATTGCACTTGCTGCTGCTGGAATAGTTCTTTTTGTGTATATCAGTTTTTTGCTTGGATTTACATATTTTTCCCAAAAAGAGCTTTACAAAGCCGGCTTAAGGCAGCTTAAAGATAACAGTGAGAAAAAAGCTTTTATTGCGGAAAATTTTCTTTTGCAATATAAAAAAGATATTATAGATCTGTCCCGTTCCAGAGAGGTGGCACTGTTTTTTGAGAATAAGGCTTTGGGAATGTCCATGGCTTATGGTTTAAGGGCAAGTCTTGTTAATATGGACCAAAGATTCAGACAAACGTTTGAACAGAACAGAGCAGGGACGGTTAATCCCTATAAATCCATCTGTTTTGTGGATTTAAAATCAAAAAAGAGTTTTGTGAGTGTATCGGCTGAAAATTTCGGTGATTTTTTTGTTCTGATGATGAACAATTACTCTTTTCCAACTACAAAAGGTATCTCTTTAACTGCTCTGAATTACAACTCGACTGTTCTGGTGATTATCTCATATCCATACTATTTTAAGGAAAGTTTCAAAGGGTTTATTGTTGCCGTTCTGTGCGGTGAAAAACTTGAACATATTTTTAAAGCAGAAGATGTAAACAGCATACGCCTTGATTACATAGATTACGGAATCAGATATATGAAATCCATACCTTCTCTTAAAAATGGAGAATTGTTTTCCTGTATGGATGTTCAAATTTATAATGAATTGAAAACACCATATATTTTTGATGCCCTGTTTAAAGATGATTCAACTGTCAGTATGGTTGCCATAAAAAACCCCATTCATGATACTCCGTTTTTTGTGGTATCACTACTTTCCAGCAAAGAGGCTTTTGGATTAATGAAGCCGTGGCATCTGCTTGTCTCCATGGGTGTTCTTGCTGTTGTAATCTTTGTTGTCATTGTTATGGTTCTTCGTTTTAGTACACAATTTCTAATCCTTGAAACCAGGGTAAAAGAGGAAGAGCATGCAAAGTTGATGTTGGAAAAGCTTGTTGCACAGCGTACAAAAGAGCTTGAAGATGCCCAGGACGAACTTGTGAATAAAGCAATTGAAGCCGGTCGTGCTCAACTTTCAGCAATGGTTCTTCATAATATTGGAAATGCCATAACTCCTATAAATATAACTTTTGAAGATATGAATACAAAAGAGCAGCACAAAATGGTTGAATTTATAGGAAAATGCTGTACTGATATTAAAGACAATTATAGTGATCCTGATTATTGTCTGCCCGGGGCAAGGGGAGAGAGTATTCTTAATTATTTAGATGAACTTGTTGTTAATTTTAAAAAAGATCTAAATAAAAAAGATGACATCATTAAAGTTATTAATAATAATCTTAACTATATTACTGAAATTTTGACCATGCAGCAGACCTGTGCTGCAACGGAACAGGAGGTAAAGAGCCAGTGTGATTTAAATGAGCTCATGGAAACTGCTCTGACCATGCAGATAAAATCCCTTGAAAAAAGAGATATCGGCGTAACAAGGGAGTATTTTTCAGAGATACCATCTTTTGTAATAGACAGAAACAGACTTTTGCAGGTAATTGTAAATTTTATAAAAAATGCCTATGAAGCTATGGATGCCATGGAAGATAAATCAACGGATGCCATGGAAGATAAATCAACGGATGCCATGGAAGACAAATCAACGGATGCCATGGAAGATAAATCAACGGATGCCATGGAAGCTGAATCAACGGATGCCATGGAAGCTGAATCGGAAAAAGCTGCCGGTGAAGGTGGTGATAACCTGAAGGTCACACGTAAAATTCTTACAGTTAGAACTTTTATAAATAAAAAAATGGTGGGATTTGAGATTGAGGATAACGGTATAGGGGTGATGCCCGATAAAATTGATACAATTTTCGAGTTTGGCGAGTCAGGCAGGGGATCATCAGGGTTTGGACTCTATTATTGCAAAATGTTTGTTGAAAAAAATAGAGGAAACCTTGGTATTACAAGTCAGGGTATGGGCAAAGGAGCAAAGGTAAGGGTTGAATTCAATACAGCATAAAAGGAGAAAAATTATGGGAAAGTTAACTAAAATCATGGCAGTTGTTTCGATTGTGTTACTTTGCATGGGGAGTATTGCATTGGCAGATCTTGCTGATATCAAGGCAAGGGGTGTAATCCGTCACATTGGTGTGCCCTATGCCAATTTTGTTACAGGCAGCGGAGACGGCATGTCAGTTGATATTGTAAAGCTGTTTGCAAAAGAGATAGGCGTTGAATATAAGTTTGTAAAATCATCCTGGGGCTCCATTTTCAGTGATCTTACGGGTATGAAGGTAAAATCAGATGGCAGCAATGTCAGGATCATTGGGTCTGCTCCTGTAAAGGGGGATTTAATAGCAAACGGTCTTACCATTCTTCCCTGGAGGCAGAAACTTGTAAATTATGCCATACAAACATTCCCCACCCAGGTGTGGATGCTTACCCGGGCTGATTCAGAGGCTCAACCAGTCATACCCAGCGGAGATATTAACAAGGATATTATAAATGTAAAAAAAAGTGTTCAAGGTAAAACTGTTTTTGGTGTTCCTGGGACATGCCTTGATCCTTTATTGTACAGTTTAAAAGAGGCGGGCATAGAGCCTGTTCATTTTAAAGGAAATCTCAATGAGCTTGCTCCGGCTGTTATAAATAAGGATGCCTATGGGACAATTCTTGATGTTCCAGATTCTCTGGTTGCTCTTGAAAAATGGCCGGGTCAGTTAAAAATTCTTGGACCTGTTTCTTCAGAGCAGGGCATGGCAGTGGGTTTTCCAAAAAGATCTGTAAAGCTCCTTGATGAATTTAACGCGTTTATAAAAAAGATAAAAAAAGATGGTACATATCTTAAAATTATAAAAAAATACTATCCAGCAGCTTTAATCTATTATCCTGAGTTTTTTAAATAACCGGCATGGCCGGAGTTGTGAATTATGAATTATGAATTCGGTAATCACGAATCGGGCAACTGCGAATGGTAGGGGCAGGTCCCTGTGCCTGCCCGTTGCCCATGATGGTTTGCCAAGAGTTTCATATAACCGGCATGGTTTTGTCTGTCCATTTTTTTTTGATATCAATTATTTCATTTTTAATTTTAACAAAACACTCTACAAATTCTGGATCAAAATGAGTTCCTGCACTTCTTTTAATTTCAGCAAAAGAATCATCAATGGACCAGGGAGCTTTATAGGGACGCTGCATTGTAAGTGCATCAAATACATCACCAATTGCCACAATCCTGGCACTCTCCGGGATAGAAGTCCCTTTTAATCCATTTGGATATCCATTGCCGTTCCATTTTTCATGGTGGAAAAGAGCTATTTTAGAAGCAAGCTTAAAAAATGGACTTTTGCTTGTTGATAAAATATCATACCCGATTGTGGTATGAGTCTTCATTATTTTCCATTCTGCTGCATTTAATTTCCCAGGTTTTTTAAGTATAGAATCCTGTATGCCTATTTTTCCGGTATCGTGCATGGAAGCTGCCAGCTCAAGTTCTGCTGCTTTATCAACATGCCATCCTGCTGAACGTGCAATGGCAGCCGAATAAGCTCCCATGCGCCAGATATGCTGTCCAGTATCATCGTCATTAAAATGCCCTGCTTTACCCAGCATATAAATAGCCGATCTCTGGCTTTCCTCATACCAGGCTGTTTGTTCGATTACTTTTTTTTCGCACTCCTGTTGTTGATTGTAAAGAGAGATATGTGTTGCAACTCTTGCTAAAACAACAGTTCTTGAAACCGGTTTTGTAATATAATCCACACAACCTGCATCAAAGCCGCGGGTTTCATCTTTAATTTCATTCATGGCAGTAGTAAAAATAACAGGAATATTAACGGTTGCAGCATCTGCTTTTAGTTTTTGACAAGCTTCATATCCATTCATCTCAGGCATCATAATATCTAACAGGATAAGATCCGGCTTCACTTTTTTTGTTATTTCAAGAGCCTGCTTTCCGTTTACTGCAAAAGCCAGTTGGTATTTATTTTTTAGAATCTGCTGCATGAGTTTCCTGTTGTTAGATTCATCATCTACAACAAGTATTCGATATTTGTCATAAGACATGCTATTTTTTCCAATTAAAGGGTGTTGAAATCGATCAGCCTTTTCTGAATAAATCAGTCGGTTCTCTCTATAATGATTGTTATAGGATAATTTCCTGAAATAACTAACAATACATGCCAAAATAGAGGGTCGCTTTCAACACCCTTAATTATTAATCTGTAATTTTTCTGAAAGTTTCATAAATTCATTTTTTGCATTATCAAAATCCAGATCATCAGTATATCTAATAATTGGCTTTAATTGATCCGGGGATATATATTTTTTAAGTTCTTTAATTAAAGGCGCCACTGCCTCGGGGTCGTATTGACTTAAAGCCTTAAGAGCTTTTTTTATTACTCCTTTTATTAGAGTCGAATTAAAATGTTTCAGGTTTTCTTCAATATCCTCATCCTCTGTTTTTTCCAGTTGCTGTATTGATCCAATTGCTGCAATCAGTGCATTTTCAAGGAGAAACAATTGTTTTTGGGCATTACTAACATTTTTTTGTTCAAGCATTAAATTAATGGTTTCTGCGATATCAGCAACTTTTGTCACTGATAAATTTCCTGCAACCCCTTTTAGTGTATGGGTTATTTGACAGGCCTGTTCAATATCTCCAGAATCTAACAAAAAAAAGAGCTTGTCAATAAAATTTTCGTAGTCATGTGCAAAGCCTGATAAGGCTTTGATATAAGCATCCAGATCCTGCCATCTATCCATACCTTCTTTAATATCAATTTCCTCTAACCTGGGTAAATCAGGTAAATCTGATTCCATCTGATTTATATTAAAGTTCATGCAGCCAGGAGTAACTTTCACGCTTTGTTGCTGGCAAGTGGTGTCCGGGCAGGCTGGAACCAATTTTTCCATGGTTAGAAGCAGTTTGTCAAAATTTATGGGTTTGGCAGCAAATGAATCCATTTCTGCCGTAAAAATATTTTTTATTTCATTTTCCATAACACTTGCAGTCATGGCAATAATGGGTACACGGCTGCCATGATTGATTTTCAGGGAACGAATACGTGCAGCAGCTTCAAGCCCAGTCATTTCCGGCATTTGAACATCCATGAGAACAATATCAAATTTTTTACTTTGAAATTCTTTCACAGCTTCCCTGCCGTTACCCGCTACAGTAATTTTATGCCCAAGAGGTTCCAGGCGTGTTTTGAGTAAAAGAACATCTGTATCATTATTCTCTGCCACAAGTATCTGAAAGCAGCGGCCAGATTTATGAAATGTTCCTTTTGTTTTTGTAACCTGCTCATCATCTTGAAGCAGATCATCACCAAGGGGAACAACATTAACAGTAAAATGAAAGATACTTCCCTTTTTTTCCTCACTTTCTGCCCAGATCTCACCTCCCATAAGTTCCACAAGCTGCTTTGAAATTGTTGTTCCAAGACCTGTGCCGCCATATTTTCGTGTGGTAGAAGTGTCTGCCTGGGCAAAGGGCTCAAAAATACTGTTTAGACGGTCAGCGGCAATTCCGATTCCTGTATCTTTAATCATAAAATGAAGCTGCTCTTCCTTTTCACCAGGTATTACCCTTAAAATCACACTACCCTGCCGGGTGAATTTAATAGCGTTACCGAGAAGATTGATCATAACCTGCCTGATACGTAAGGAATCTCCTGAAAATGATCTTGATATGGATGGATGAATATCAAACTCAAGGGATAATCCCTTTTCACGTGCCTTTATCTCCATGGTGTCAAAAACTTTATCAATCAATGTAGATAACTTAAAAGGTTTCTTTTCTAAGGTAACATTTCCACTTTCAAGTTTGCTGGTATCGAGAATATTATTTATCAATGTCAACAGCTCCATGGCAGAGTTATGAGCCGTTGACAGTTGCTGCCGAATTTCATTTTTAATGGATTGATTTTCAAGCACTATCTCTAAAAATCCCAGCACAGAATTCATGGGAGTTCGAATTTCATGACTCATCTGTGCCAGAAACTCGCTTTTGGCAATACTTGCCAGTTCAGCCTTCACAGCCATGGTATTGGCATGTTCAATTGTAGTTTCAAGGGTTTTATTTGTCTGTTTTAATGTTTTTTCACTATCTCTAAGCTTTTTTTCTATCTCTTTGCGTTGTTTTTCCTGCTTCCATCCATTTGTCAGGGCCCTTGCAAACTGTTTGATTTCGTCAGAATTAAATGGTTTGCGCAGATAAAAAATATCTTTTCTGCCGATGGTTTTAATAATATCATCAGATTTATAGGCACTGTATGCTGTGACAAGAACAATTCTTATATCAGGATCTATCTCCCATATTTGTCTGGAGGTTTGGGCACCGTCAATGCCCGGCATTTGCATATCTATAAAAGCTGCTGCAAAAGGATACCCCTCTTTAAGGGACTTTTTTACTTCTAAAACACCAAGTTCTCCCCTTTCTGCCAGCACAAGATCATATTCATCGTCATTAACATATAATGTTTCTTTCTTACTTTTAAAAAAAAGATCTGCTCCTTTGTCCATTAAAGAACTATTACTCTTTTTATTTGATAAAATTTTTTGATATGTTTTTCTAATACCAGAATCATCATCAATAATTAGAATACGTTTGTTTTTATCCACAGCCATATATTTGATTTCATCACGAATGATTTCCGATTTTTCCCATTCATTTTTCACCATTACCCCCGCATCATTCAATTTCATTTTACCACCCACAATTTCACCAAATATCCG
>JAYEHB010000319.1:0-7076 GCA_034659375.1 Thermodesulfobacteriota bacterium | reverse complement strand
AATTTTCAATTTTCAATTTTCAACTATCAATTATCAACTATCAATTATCAACTATCAATTATCAACTATCAATTATCAATTATGAATTTTCAATTTTCAATTTTCAATTTTCAATTGATCGTTATTTGTTCGTTCAGGGCATCCATCACACCGCTTAACTCTGCAAACATCTGTTTTTCCTTAAAATGTCTCACCTGGGCTGCACCGCTTGGGCAAAAGCCTGAACAGGAGCCGCATCCTTTGCAGAGAGCTTCATTAACAACTGATATGCCTCGTCGTTCATTAAACTCAATTGCTGAATAAGGACATAATCCTATACAGGTTTTACATCCTGCACATACATCAGGATCAATATAGGAGATCGTTGATGGAATTTCCACCTCTCCCCTTGAGGCAAGCAGCATGGCTTTGGCTGCAGCTCCTGAAGCCTGGGATACTGCGTCTGGAATATCCTTTGGTCCCTGGCATGCTCCTGCAATAAAAACTCCGTCGGTTGCTGTATTTAACGGACCAAGTTTGGGGTGTTCTTCAAGAAAAAATCCATCCGCACCCTGGCTTATTCCAAGAATCCTGCCAATATCTTTGGCATCAGCCCTTGCCTCCATGGCAGTGCAGAGAACAACCATATCCACAGGTACTCTTATCTTTTCTCCAAGAAGAGTATCTTCAGAAATGACAATGAGCTTTCCATCCTCTTTTTCAGATTCTGCTCTGTCAGTTATTTCAGCTACTTTACCACGAATAAAGATTGTACCCTCTTCCTGGCATCGTTTATAAAATTCTTCATAACCCTTTCCAAAACAGCGCATATCTATATAGAAATTATAAACAACAGCATCATGCCCTGCCTTTTCATGGACAAGATGGCCGTATTTTAAAGCATACATGCAGCATACTCTGGAGCAGTATTCATGGTAATTCACATCCCTGCTTCCAATACAGTGGAGCAGAGCAACACTTTTGGGTGTTTTTGTTAAATCACCATTTTCGTCCCTTATGAGAATATCTCCTCCTGTGGGGCCTGTGGCATTGCTTAAACGTTCAAATTCAAGATTTGTAAATACATTTGGATATTTTTTATAACCATACTGCTTCATGGGTGAAGGATCTAAAACATCAAACCCTGTGGTGGTGATAATACTTCCCACATTGATTTCAACAATTTCATCCCTTTCAGAATGATCCACAGCTCCGGGCTGGCACGCTTTTACACACTCCATACATTCACAGCAGCCTCCGCAGTTAATGCATTTTTCAGCATCTTTTAATGCAGATTCTTCATCAAGCCCGAGATCCACCTCGTTAAATGAATTTTTTCTTGAATCAATATTAAGAATCATGGGTTTTGCTCTTTCAACCCTGACTGCATCTTCAGGTACAGGAGCCCATGATTTTTCAGATTTGCCTGAAATTTCACTCTCTTCATTTTCCTGGAACTCTTCTCTGTCTTCTTCTTTTGTTAAATATATTTCAATTGCCTTTACTGCTTTATGGCCTGCTGCAATTGCCTCAATAACAGTTGCAGGCCCGGTGACAGCATCACCTGCAGCAAATATACCTTTTTCTGATGTTTCAAAGGTAGAGTGGTTAACATCAAATGTTCCCCATGGTGTAAGAGCAATATCCTGTTCTTTTAAAATTGGCTCTGTATCAGCTTTCTGACCTATGGCAGGAATTATCATATGGCATTTAACAATAAATTCACTGTTTTTTACAGGAACAGGCCTTCTTCTTCCACTTTCATCAGGAGGACCAAGCTCATTTTTTATACATTCTATTCCTGCTGCCCTGCCCTGTTCCTGAACAACCCTCACAGGAGTTGCAAGGTTGATAAATTCAATTCCCTCTTCTTTTGCACCTTTAATCTCTTCTCTATCCGCAGGCATCTCATTTTCTGTTCTTCTGTATATAACTATAACTTTTTCTGCTCCAGATCTTATGGCAACCCTTGCCGCATCCATGGCAACATTGCCTCCGCCAAGAACAGCCACAATTTGTTCAGCCTCTTTTGTTTTTTCAAGATTTACTTTTCTCAGAAATGGAACAGCATCCATGACTCCATCAATATCTTCGTTCTCTATATTTAATTTTACAGGAACATGGGTTCCTATACCCAAAAATATTGCTCCAAACCCCTGTTCTTTAAGCTGTTTAATGGTAAAATCAGTGCCAAGACTCATATTGGTTTTAAGTTCAATTCCTGTGGAAAGAATATGGTCTATCTCCTGGTCAAGTATTTCAGGCGGAAGCCTGTAATCAGGGATTCCGGTCCTAAGCATTCCACCTGGTTTTTCCATTGCTTCAAACAGAGTTATTTTAAAACCCTTTAATCTCAAATAATAGGCAACAGTAAGACCGGCAGGACCTGAACCTATCACTGCAATTTTTTCATCCTTTTCATTAATTTCCGGCAGGGGTACATTTGAAAGATCGCCATTATCAGCTGCAAATCTTTTTAAATCCCTTATGGAAACAGCAGAATCAATCAAAGCTCTTCTGCAATCTTTTTCACAGGGATGGGGACAGACTCTTCCAAGGACACCTGGAAGAGGCAGGCGTTTCATTATAATGTTCAATGCTTCCTGATACTTACCAACTTTAACCATCTGGACATAGCCCTGTACGTTGGTTCCAGCTGGACAGGAAATTTTACACGGCGGGGCAGCTTTTTTATCAATGGCAAATGTTATTGGAACAGCCTGGGGAAAAGATCTGTATATTGCCTTTCGGTTCTTTAGCCCTTCATCCCACTCACTTGGCACAGAAACAGGGCAGACCAATTCACAATCTCCACATCCAGTGCATTTATCATTAACATATCTGGCCTTTTTTCTTACCGTGACTGTATAGTTTCCAATGTAACCTGAAACATCTTCAACTTCGCTGTTTGTTAGAAGCTCTATGTTTTTATTCTGTGCTGTTTCAACCATTTTTGGCGTACCAATACAGGCTGCACAGTCAAGGGTTGGAAAAGTTTTGTCAAACTGAAGCATGTGACCGCCAATTGTTGTCTCCTTTTCCACAAGCCAGGTTCTAAAACCTCCGTTCCCAATATCAATGGATGCCTGCATACCTGCTATACCTGCTCCAATAACCATGATATCGGGATTTATAGATACCTCTCTCTGATCAAGTGATTCATGGAAATTAACACGGTTTAAGGCTGCTGCTGCAAGAATTTTTGCCTTGGCAGTTGCTGTATCCTTGTTATCTGTAACCCATGACACCTGTTCCCTTACAGAAGCCATCTGAAAATTATAAGGATTCAACCCAGCCCTCTGGCATGCACTCTGGAATGTTTTTTCATGTAATCGTGGGGAACAGGATGCCACAACAACCCTGTTGAGATTATATTTTTTTATGTCTTTTTCAATAATTTCCTGACCAGGATCAGAACACATAAATTTGTAATCCCTTGAGATTACGACATTTTTTATTTTTCCTGCATACTCTGCAACTTCTTCAACCCTGACCATACCTGCAATATTAATTCCGCAATGGCAAACATAAAATCCTATTCGTACTGACATGGACCTATCTCCTTCTGGTCAAAATCCAAATTATTATTTATCTCCTGGGCCTTTAGGCCGTAAAACCCAATCCTTATAGGTTTGGGATTTTACTTCCCTCTGCTGACATTTCTTACAACGACTCGACTTGTGGAGCATCGAGGTCAGCCTATATATGTTCTAAACGGCTGCTAAAAAAGCTACTTTTAGCTGTCTAATCAAACTACAAATCAGCGGTGCTGATTCGAGTCTAAAGAGTTGAGCTTTTGCAAGCCCCAGTCTTTAGGGATGATAATGTAAAATTATCACTCACTATAAAATTCATATCAAAGTTGATTTTTTATGTCAACACAACCTTTAAAATAAATCATGGCACTTGGCAGCAACTCTTATTATGGTAATTTTTATTGATAAAAAAAAAGAGAGAGAACTCGCATTTAACCCAGTAAAATTGCATCTCTTGAACGTTGTTGACTAAAGGAATATTTTTGTTTTTTTTGAAAAAAACTGGGTGCGTTTCGCAAAAAAGAATGACGATTCGTAAAAAAGAATGACGATTCTAAAAAAAGAGTTACGATTCTGAATTTTATAGATTGAGGATAACACAATTGATCTGCCTCCTGAAATTTTTGAAAAAAATCTGCTGAAGTTTTCATTATTTTATAACCTGAAGGTCACACGTAAGCCGAATCTTTACCTTTTTTGATCATATTATTGAAAAATCAAAACAAACTAACAATTTTTTCAAATGAATGAAGTACTTTTTTAAAAGTTATTTTTTCATCCTCAACGTCATAGGACATTGCGTCAACAAACTGTGTATATTCCACTTGATAGAGAGAATCTTCTGTTAATTTTGTTAGAGTCTCATTAGCAAGTTCTTTGACACTTTTTCCCTTTTCTGAACCTCCCCTCCCACGATCTTTCTTAAATGAAGAGTGAACCATTTCGACGAATGAGTCACTTGCTAAAACTATCTCCTCTAATGCAGATAAGTCATGAAGGTGCCTAATCATTGTTGGATCATTTTGAGGGGTATTAAGTTCGAAATTTCGGTCTTTTATATCTACTCTCCAGAGAAGCGCACTGAACTTGTTGGCAGCGGTTTCTATTGGAGAGACAATATTTACCGTACAATCTGATTCCTGAGTAGTGAATTGTGTAATAAAAGATTGAATTGATATTGGCTTTGTCGGCAACAGGGTTTCGTCAAAACTGAATTCCAATTTCAAGTACGGACGTAATGCTTCAGATGGGCTATAGTATTGTAGATATTCGATATTAAGACTAAAAAACTTACTTACATTTCTACTTTTAAGTGATTCTTCTAAGACAGAAATATCATCTACCTCTCGTAATTTGGAGAGAATACTTGCTCTTGCTGCTTTCCTTTGACTTTTGGTAAAATTAGAAGATGTGACAATTTTAAAATCTAAGTCTTCAGAAAATCGCTTTATCAATCCATATCCTTTGGAGAGTGAGGTTCCACCGATAAAAACGATATTCAAACAAGGTGTCAAAGAGACAGCTTCTAACACCTTTACAGCAAACCAATCTTTTTCTACAAATGATGCATCAACCCCAAGTTCGATTGCAATATCTTCCAGTAATTCAATGTTTAGAAATTTTTTCATATTTCACAAATCTGCCATTAAAACCAATTTTTTTGGTTACTCTTTTATTTACACCAATCATTAGACCAGTAGGTACCTGCGTAGACGTTCCTTTGTTGTACTCTTGTTCATAGCGAGTAGGAAGAACAGTAACGCCATTTTTTTTTAAAGCAGTAATAGCAATAATTCTGAGATTCTGTTCCGGAATAGGTTTTTTAGTAATAGATGATATTCTAGATCGAGTATAGACCCCTTGGCCAACACGGATGATAAGATTTTTCTGAATAAGATTTCTAAGTGCACGTAGTACCTGATCTCTGTTAGAAAAGTCTGCAAAATCTTGTGGTATAAATGTAGACTCTTTAGTCCGTTTAATACGACAACGAATTTTTTCTTCCAGCGTCTTCTTAGCCTTAACAGACATATACAGTACTCCTTTTAGTATCAACAGGTATTAAAATATACGTAGCCAAAGACTCAACAAAGCTAAAGACAACAAATACCTTGATTTTTCAGTAACAGATGCGTTTTTTTTATTAGTTTGTTATATTTTTCCTCACCTGCAAAACCAAGGTAATTAGCCATGAAACCTTTAACTACAAATCTCTTCTTTTCAAATTCAACTATATCCCCCATTCCAAAAGGTTTTATAGATCTTTTACGCCTACGGGCTGGTTTGACCGTTAGCTGATTAAGAATTGAATTTCCTTCTTTTTCAACTAAATCTGCCAAGCTGTCAAACGTTTGTCCTGCACGTTTATTTCTATTAACTGCAACCTTCTTCTTACCAATATAGTATTTTCGATCCTCCTGTCTTTGAATATTTGCTCTATTATGTCTTCTGAATTGCTTAAATTGAAAAGGTTTAAGCAATAGATCAGAAGGTTTTAAATCACCTGTCCCAACAAGATAAGCGTCTATCCAATGTGCTTTTGGTAGATCATATTCTCTTCTTTTCTCTTTGGTTTCGTACCCATAAGTTTTTGAAATTTCAGGAAAGGTCTCCTCTAACCATTTATAAAACTTGGGCATAATTGAATTCAATAATGTTGTCTGAGCAAATCGTTTCTTTAAACCTTTGAATTTTTCAACAACTTTTTGGTTTATCTTAGGTTTGTTATGAACTTTTTCATGGCACTTTTCACATAAGGTTATTAAATTCTCTGGGGTGTCTGAACCACCATCACTTCTCCAAACTACATGGTGGACATTCATTTTGCCTGTTTTTCCTGCACACAATTGACAATTATGTTTGTCCCTGCAAAGCACATACTCACTGGCGTTTGTATACCCTTTCATTCTTCCATTCTGATAATCTTTACGTTTCACATCCGGATCAGCCAGTTTACTTATGTCAAACTTAGCATACTCGACTACCACATTCGTTATTGGTAGAATAGCAGCTATTTTCTTGACAAAATTAATGTGAGTGTTCAGAAGATGATTACCTGTTGGAGTCAACCATTTTTCTGTGCGGTTTCTGTTTTCAAATTTAATTCTTCCAGGTTTGATCAGCTTGCAAGTGACGGGCTTCTCACACCCTCTGATCAAATACTCTTTTTCAGTAAAAACAGTCTCAGCTTTTACTGCTCTCCGTTTTCTTTTATCTCTTCTATGTCTGCGTCTTGCTTGTCTGTGAAGTTTCCTGTTTTCCATATTTTTAGTCACTTCAGGTGTTCTGGTCTCAAGTTCCGCAAGGTAAACAGGCTCTCCATTATCTTTAGTGACTGACACACCAATATGCGTAGAACCAGTGTCAATACCAAGGGTTAGCGGCTGTGTATATTCAGTAGAGTCGTACAGCAATTGAATTGTGAACGGTTTGTAATCAACTATTTTTGCCTGTTTGTTTTTAAGTAAGCGTTTGACCCTGCCAAATCTTTTAGTAGGCATCAGTGGCTTACCTGATTTTGATACTACGTAAACCATGTACATTTTTAATCTCCTTAATTAA
>JAYEHB010000318.1:0-7098 GCA_034659375.1 Thermodesulfobacteriota bacterium | reverse complement strand
TAAACGGCTGCTAAAAAAACTACTTTTAGCTGTCTAATCAACCACAAACTCTATGCAAGCAGTTCGCAACCCTGTCAGGCAGGGGCTTTTTCAAGCCCCTATCCCTTTAGGGTAGGGGTTGTTGACTATTTTCTGGAAGCCCTTTTTGTTTACTGGTACCTGGGACGAGAATTGAACTCGTACAGAGATAATCTCCGAGGGATTTTAAGTCCCTTGCGTCTACCTGTTCCGCCACCCAGGCAAATAATAATTTATCTGGTTAATATAGTATTTTACAAAATATTGCAAGAACAAATCAACCAAACAAAAAAATAAAAATTGGGCATCCATCATATCACCTCAAAAGTACTTTACACTCTTTTGGGGAAAACCCCTTTAAATAGGGAGTGGCTCCAAAAAGTGTAAAGTACTTATGAAGGATGCCAAAAATTGTATATCGTTCTTAATTGGTCTCTCCCCCTGGTTCCCAGTCTCCAGCCTGGGAACCAGGCTGTGTGCTGGACAAAGCTTCATAAAAAAACTATCTTGTTAATTAATGCAATTTCTGGTAAAAGATATCATATTATGAAAAACAGACAAAAAATAATACTGGCTTCTGAATCACCAAGAAGAAAATACCTTCTTGAGCAGGCAGGGATCAATTTTTCAGTGGAACCTGCAGAGATTAAAGAAGAGAGAACTGCTTTGGAAAGCCCTGGAGAGTATGTTAAAAGGCTCTCTTTTGAAAAAGCTCGTTATATTGCAGCAAAGCATCCTGAAACATGGACCCTTGGTGCTGATACTGTTGTTGTAATGGATAACCATCTCCTTGAAAAACCTGACTCAACAGAAGACGCCATAGAGATGCTTAAATTTTTAAGCAATAAAACCCACACTGTATATACCGGCTTTACCCTTTGCTCCAGGCAAAAAAACAGGGTTATAACAAAAATAGTCACAACCGATGTACTCTTTAAAAAACTCACACTCCAGGAAATTCAATGGTATGTAAGTACAGGCGAACCCTTTGACAAGGCAGGAGCTTATGCAATCCAGGGACTTGGAACCTTTATTGTAAAAAGCATAACCGGCTCCTACACAAATGTTGTGGGTCTTCCTGTGTGCGAAGTCATTGAAACTCTTATTGCAGAAAAAATTATTGAAATTAATCCCAGGAGAAGATAAATAATGATAACAATCAAAGAACGGCTTTTAGCAATAAAAAATGATATTAAAAAAAGTGCCCAGGGGTGCAATCGTAATCCTGAAGAGATCATCCTGATTGGTGTGAGCAAAAAAAAAGAGGCCAAAACTGTTATACAGGGAATTGATGCAGGTCTTGAGACCCTTGGAGAAAATTATATCCAGGAAGCCATGGATAAAATTGATACCATTGGCAAAAAAAGAGCATCATGGCATTTCATTGGTCATCTCCAGTCCAACAAGGCAAAATTTGCTGTTAACTATTTTGATCTGATACATACTGTGGACAAGCTTAAACTTGCAAAGGAAATTAATAAACAGGCAGAAAAAATTAACAAAACACAAGCTATTCTCATGCAGATCAACATCAGTGAAGAAGATTCCAAATCCGGGGTCTCGGCAGATGATGCTCTTGTTCTTGCAGAAGAGATAAGCAAATTTAACAATCTTTCATTAAAGGGGCTCATGTGCATGCCTCCCTTTTTTGACAATCCTGAAAAAGCACGACCATATTTCAAAGCTCTGGCAGAGATAAAGGCGACCATTGAACAGGCAGACATTGCAAATATATCCATGGAGCATCTATCCATGGGCATGAGTTATGATTTCATGGTGGCAATTGAGGAAGGTGCAACCATGGTAAGAATTGGAACTGCAGTTTTTGGTGAAAGAGCTTGAAAGTTCTCTTACATATCTGTTGCGGGCCCTGCTCCATTTATCCGTTAAAAATCCTGAAAAATGAGGGCATGGATGTGATGGGATTTTTCTTTCGCCATAATATCCATCCATTTACAGAATGTATGAAAAGAGAGGATACCTTAAAGGAGTATGCTGAAACAATTGAGTTAAAGGTGATTTATCAAAAAGATTACAAATTAGAAGAGTTCTTACGCTCTGTTGTATTCCGGGAAGCTGACCGATGTAAATTCTGTTATTACGAGAGACTGTCTGCTGCTGCAAAAATTGCAAAAAAGGGAAAATTTGACGGATTCACATCAACTCTCTTATACAGTAAATTCCAGAACCATGAGCTTATACGCACCACAGGAGAAGCAATTGCAAAAAAAGAGGGCTTAAAGTTTATTTACAGAGACTTTAGAAGAGGATGGAAACAGGGAATTGAGGAGTCAAAAGAGCTGAATATGTACCGTCAGCAGTATTGCGGCTGCATTTACAGTGAAAAAGATAGATTTTTTAACTAGGAAGTTTTTCTCTTTTTTGCAGAAAGCATATTCACCAGCACATTGTCTGAATGGCTGAGACGATTGGCCAGAACCTGGAACAGATGCTTTGCCACTTCGGGATATTTCTCTATTATCTCAAGCAGTTTATCACCGGGAAACCTTTTAATGGTGGATCTTCCCTTGGATATAATAGATGCAGACCTTGGTTCCCCTGTAATGGATGCCATCTCTCCAAAATACTCACCAGGCTGAACAATCTCTGCAATTTTTTTACCGCTTTTAACAACATATACTCCACCCTGAACCAGCTTAAAAAAATCAATATCACTATTTCCTTCCCTGATGATCACATCCTTGTCCTCATATTTTTCAACATCAGGATTCACAAGATAGGCGGGCAGTGCCTCTTTGGTTATTGTAGTTTTTTTAAGCACCTCTTCCAACGAAGTTTCTCCATTGCGAACCTTTATAAGCCCTGCTTCCCTCAGAGTTTTCATGCCCTCCTGGCAGGCAAGTTTTCTCAGCTGATCCTCGGCAACACTGGCGTTAATGGCTTTAGAGACCTCTTCTGTAACCTCCATGAGCTCGTAAAGTCCCACCCTGCCCTTAAATCCGGTGCCATTACAGTTAGAGCAGCCATTTGCTCCGTAAAATTTCAGATCAGGGATCTCTTCTTTTGAAAATCCATAATTCTCAAGCTCCTCGGGGCTATATCCGGTTACCTCTTTTTTGCATTGGGGGCAGAGTCTTCTTGCAAGGCGCTGGGAAAGCACCATTGATACAGAAGATGCAAGCATATATGGTGGAATTCCAATATCCACAAGCCTTCCTATGGTCGATGGGCAATCATTGGTATGCAGGGTGGAAAAGACAAGATGGCCTGTCATGGCAGCTTTTATTGCAATCTCAGCAGTGTCGATATCCCTTATCTCTCCAACCATTATGATATCCGGGTCCTGGCGTAGAAAAGATTTCAAAGCTGCGGAAAAGGTCATGCCTACACTCTCTTTAACAGGAACCTGGTTGATCCCCCTAAAATTGAACTCCACGGGATCTTCTGCGGTTAGAATCTTTGTATCTTCCTTATTTAGCCTGTTTAAAATAGAGTAGAGAGTGGTTGTTTTACCGCTTCCCGTGGGGCCGGTAACAAGAAGCAATCCATATGGTCTTGTGATACACCGTTTAATTCCATCAAAAGTGTCAGGCTCAAATCCAAGCTTGGCAAGATCAACATTTAAGGCACTCTGGTCAAGGATACGCATGACCACACTCTCACCAAAAAGGGTTGGAAGGGTTGAGACTCTGAAATCAACCGATTTGCTCTTGCCGAACCTTAACTTGATACGCCCGTCCTGGGGAATTCTTCGCTCTGCAATATCAAGTTCTGCAAGTATTTTTAATCTTGAAATAACAGCATTTTTTATGGAAAGGGGAAGATTCATGGCTTTATAAAGCGAACCATCCATTCTGTATCTTACCTGGAGAGATTTTTCAAAGGGCTCAATATGAATATCACTGACGCCGTCATTTATGGCCTTTACCAGTATGCCATTCACCAGCTTAATAATAGGTGCATCAGATGCCATGAACTCATCATAGTTGTCCTTCTCAGGTGCGGCAACCTCAAGCTCATCGGCAGCTTCAGATACAAGGGAACCAAAATCGTCCACAGAGGTTACAGGAGCTTCTTCCTCACTCTCTTCCTTAAAATTAATCAGCTCCTTGTAATCTTCATCACTGATTTTGTAGAAATCTCTGTAGGCCTGAATAACATCATTTTCTGTGGATACATTGACCTTAAGGCTCTTGCCCACCTCCTGCTGCAGCTCTTCAACGGCTCCGGAATCTGTGGGCTCAGTCATGGTCACCACAAGGTCATCATCCTCTAACTGTAAAGGAAAAACCATATATTTTTTTGCAATGTCAAAGGAAAGCAGTTCAAGAATCTTATCATCAGGTTTGATGTCCCTAAGCCTGACAACCTGATAATTGTAAAGTCTGCCAAGAACATTAATAATGGTTTCAGGATCGATCAATCCCAGGGAGAGAAGAACAGAACTCAGCCTTGTGCCTGTTTTTTTATGCTGGTCCTGGGCTTTCTTAAGCTGCATGCTTGTGATCTGCCCCTCTTTTGAGAGTATCTCACCTATGCGCATCTTACCTGCACCAGACTGATCCTTTATGGTGGATTTAAGGCTGGTTTTTTTTCTGGATTTTACTCGATCTGATTGTTTCATTCAAAAGACCTCTAATCACTGGACTTTAAATTCTCATATATTTTTTTACCACCACCAAATACCAGAAGCAGACCAAGAAAATAGAAACAGAACCTGATAATATTTTCTGCTCCTGAAAACCCGTTCATGCTCTGAATTCTGGGCATAACCTGGGGAATTCTGTAAAAAACACCAAGACCTGCCAGAACAAGGGCAGTACCCCAAATCAATTGTATCTTTTTCTTGTCCATCATAGTTTAACACCTTTTGTAACCGTTCACAGTCAAGTTGTCGAAATGTAAGCGTTCTTGCCACCTTTTTAGTAAATATTCGGCTTATAATGTAAATTATAACGTTTCAAGCTGGTAAAGCTGTTCTTCAAACACTGCCTTTTTTTCATCAAGAACATTGCAGCACTCCTCTAACTCATCAAACAACCCATCTATCCTCTTCTGATACTGAGCGATTTCACAGGAAAGATCTGCAATCTTTTTCCCGTCCTTTGTCTCTGCAACCTTTTGCATATCGTTATTCAGCTGTTCTAAGATCTCTTCTCTCTTCTCTATCTTATTTTCAATCTCATTCATATCTTTTTGCAGGGGCTGCAACACTTTTGAACGCTGTGAAATTATTTCAGAGCGCATTTTTCTCATCTCTTTTTTTGAAATAGTTTTCCCGCAATCTCCACTCTTTGTTGGATTTTCAATTGATTCAGAGAATTCTTTTTCATTGACTTCGTCATCCCATCCCTCTTTTTCAAGAAACTCCCCATAGGTTCCTTTAAAAAGAGATATTTTGTTATTCTTAAACACAATGAGTCTGTTTGCAAGGGAATGAAGGAACATCTCATTATGTGTCACAAGAATAACAGCACCTGGAAAAGCATCAAGAGCAGCAACAAGGGAATCACATGATTCCATGTCAAGATGGTTTGTAGGCTCGTCCAAAAGAAGAAGATTGGCAGGTTTTACCAGAATTTTTGCAAGCATTACCCTGCTTTTTTCTCCCCCGGACAAAACCGAAATTTTCTTAAGGGCACTATCCTGCTCAAACATCATTGCTCCGCAAATATTCCTGACCTGCTGTTTATCAATATCTGCAACAGAATAAAGGATCTCCTCCTCAACAGTAAATCTCTCATTTAAAGAGCTGATATTGGTCTGTTCAAAAATACCCTTTTCAACACCTGGATTGTACTTTACCTCTCCTGCATCAGGGACAAATTTTTCAGCAAGAAGTTTTAACAGAGTTGTTTTACCTTTACCGTTTTTGCCTATTATTGCAATGCGGTCTTCAGGAGCAACTGTAAGATTAAAATCATTAATTAAACTCTTTTTTTTATCATAGGAGAATGAAATGTTACGAGCTTTTAAAACCTGCTTTCCTGCAAATTCAAGGTATCTGAACGAGAACTCCAGGGCTTCAATATTTTGAAGTTTCTCTTTGTTCTCCATTTTTGCAAGGGATTTTACTCTGGACTGCACAAGACCTGCAAGCCTTGCCTTGGCACGAAATCTTGTGATAAAGGTCTCCATCTCCCTGCGTCGTTTATCCTCATTCTGCCTTGTTTTTTCATAAATCTCTTCATCCTGGGCAATCTGGAGGTAATATTTTTCACTGTTTCCCTTTATTTTTCTAAATTTCTGTCTGTGAATCCCTGAAATATGGGTAACAACCTTATCCATAAAACTTCTGTCATGGGTAACAAGAAGAATCTCCCTTGGCCAGGATAAGAGAAAATTTGAAATCCACCTGATTGATGTAATATCAAGATAATTTGTCGGCTCATCAAGGATTAAAAGATCTGGTTCTGATACAAGAACTTTGGCCAGGGTAAGTCTTACCTGGAACCCTCCTGAAAACGTATCAGGACTCTTTTTCATATCATCATCAGAAAAGCCAAGCCCTGCAAGGATCTTTTCAGCTTTCCAGTAATGATCCCGTTCATGTTCGGCAAGGCCCTGCATGCATTCGTCAAGCACAGTATCTTCTGAAAAATCTATTTTCTGGCTGAGACAACCTAATCTGTAATCACCTGGAATGCGGATGATTCCTGTCTCAGGCTCCTCTTCCCCTGTGATCATGCGAAGCAGGGTTGTTTTGCCATGCCCGTTTCTGCCGACAAGCCCTATTTTTTCCCCGGAATTTATCTGAAAACCTGTATTGTCAAACAGGCCCTGCTCCCCAAAACTCTTTGATATGGATTCAATATTTATCATAGTGTTACTAATATCATTAAAGGATAAAATTTGAAACTTAAAATTTACACTTTCATATAAACCGGCATGGCCGGTTTTATAAAATCTTCTTGACTTAAAAGCCAATTTATATGTTAAACTGTATCAATTAATGCTATACTCTGGTAATGTTATGTCTTGGCAGGCAAAAAATAATTTTCAAAAAATATGGGGACAAGATGACACAATATGTCTACAGCTTTGGTAATGGCGAAGCAGATGGTGATGCAACAAAAAAAAATCTTCTGGGTGGTAAAGGTGCAAACCTTGCAGAAATGG
>JAYEHB010000317.1:0-7102 GCA_034659375.1 Thermodesulfobacteriota bacterium | reverse complement strand
GCGGCAAAAAGCCTTGGATGTACTGAATGGCAGGCGTTTAAAGAAGTGACACTCCCTTTGAGCATGCCTGGTGTCAGTGCTGGATCACTTCTTGTTTTTGTCTTAACCTGCGGAACATACCTCCCCCCGATGATCCTGGGAGGTCCTGAAAATGGAATGATCGCCAATCTGATCTTCAAGCGGATAATAGGTACCCTTGACTGGCCATTTGGTTCAGCCATCAGTACGATTCTTATGTTGCTGCTGGTGGTAATTGTTTACACCTACAACCGGTATATGGGGATCAACCAGATATTTAAAACCTTGAGCAGCGAGCAATAAATAATAACTCAACTTTCTGACCTTAATTTTGCCGATCAAGGTGTCAAAACCCTGACCCAACGCACAGAAAATTGAGTAATAACAACAGACGTAACAGGAATAGATATGAAAAAATTAATTTCAGGATGGTCATTGATAAAAATATTTACACTTCTGGTTTATATCTGGATGTTTACTCCGATTATTGCAGTTATTCTTTTATCGTTCAATCCCCAGCAGTTTGGATCTTTTCCCATGGAGGGTTTTAGTTTAAAATGGTTTGTAAAACTCTCACATAATTCCACCATTCTGGATGCCTTTAAAAATTCCCTGGTATTGGGATCTTTTACAGCTGTCTTGTCCACGGCTTTTGGCGTGCCTGCTGCCATGGCTTTTATTCGGTATGATTTCAAAGGCAAGGAATTGTTAAACACCCTTTTAATTGCACCCATCATGGTTCCAGAGGTTGTATTGGGGGTTGCCCTGCTGTTATTCATCAGGTGGCTGCAGCAACCAAAAAGTTTTGCCCTGCTGCTCATAGGGCATGTGGTACTGACCCTGCCCTATGTTCTTCTCATTGTCCAGGCAAGACTTGTGGGAATTAAGAAAGAGTATGAGGAAGCCGCATTGTCCCTTGGCGCAAACCCGCTGCAGACATTCAGAGAAATTACTTTTCCTTTACTGGCACCTGCCATCCTGGCCGGAATGCTGTTTGCCTTTACTATTTCCTTTGATGATGTAACAGCAACTCTTTTCTGGGCCACGGCACAGAACCAGACTGTTCCTGTAAAAATATTTGGTATGCTGCGAAACTCCATCAGCCCTGAAATTAATGCCCTTGGTACGGTTATGATAGTTTTAACCGTATCAATTCCTTTACTTGCAGGCTATCTGTCCCGGCGGTTTACAAGGAAGAATCATAAGAGATGAGCAAAGAGACGAGCAAAGAGACGAACAAAGAGACGAACACTGGAATGCTGCTTCCCTGTTTCAGGTGTTTGAAATTTTAATTTTTTTGGTAACAGGAGAAAAAGATGAAAAAAGATTTGGAAAAAAGGTTGGATGATGTTTATGAAAATTATAAAAACGGTACTATCTCAAGACGTGATTTTGTAAAATTTATTGGCATTTCCGGTGCTGCAATGGGATTAATGGGCGGCCCCTTTGGTCTTGTGCAAAATGCTCTGGCCGGCAAAAAATCCATCACCTGTCATTCCTGGGGCGGTTCAACCTCGGAAGCATTAAGAAAATTTGCCTTTGATCCTTTTACAAAAACCACTGGAATTAAAGTCATTGATGCGGCATTCACGGGCATGGATACATTCTTAACCCAGGTAAAGGCCTCTTATCCGCCCGGGGGCGAATTTAATATTGCCCATTTGAGTGCAGTCTATGATTATGCCCGGTATACGAATCTGGGATTTGGTGTTGTCTTAGATGAAAGTAAAATTCCAAATCTTAAAAATGTCATGACAAAGATGACTGATACCCTGAGGAAAATTACAAAGGGAACTCTGTCTGCCGTGCCCTATGACCTGGGACAGACCGGAATCGCTTATAATACGGACAAAATTTCCAGGGCAAAAGCTGAAAAACTCGGTGCTTCGCTTTTATTTGAAAAAAGCCTTAAAGGAAAGCTGGGCTCCTGGGGAGGTGATTTCAGGACTAATATGTGGTATGCAGCACTTCATACGGGCCAGAATCCCAACAATATTAAAGATCTTGATGCCGTATGGAATGCGTTAAAAGAACAGCAGGGTCTGATAAAAAAATACTGGGCATCAGGTTCAGAACTGATGAGTCTTCTGGCAAATAATGACATTGACGCAACAGTTGCATGGTCCGGCAGGGTGGCAGCCCTCCAGGAACAGGGACATCACATTGGATATCTTTCCCCCAATGGAACCTATTCCTGGATGGAATACATGTATGTACTCAAGGGAACAGATCTTGATGTGGCACAGAAATTATTAAATTTCATGCTGGAGCCCGGTGCTTCCATTGCCGTTGCAAAGGGACAAAATTATCCGCCAAGTCTTGATCCAACAAAAATTGCCATGCCGGATGAAGTTAAAAACCTTCCTGCCTTTGACCCAACAGGAAAGCTTGAGGGATATCTGTTTGCTGATCCGCATTACTGGAATAAGCACCAACTTGAATGGACAGAGAAATGGGACAGAATTATGGCCGGTATGTAATCAAATCATAAATGTCTTCAGAACCGGTTTCACTGGTTTTGAAGACTCCTTTGAGGGATAAGTTGAAAGACTATGGCTTTAAAACAGGACAAAAACCCTGCATTTGTAAAATTTGAAGGGATTGAAAAACGGTTTGGGAAAATTGTTGCAGTTAAAAAAATGAATCTTGAAATTCCAGAAGGATCCCTGGTAACACTTCTGGGACCGTCGGGGTGCGGGAAAACCACACTTTTAAGAATCCTTGCAGGTCTGGAAGCTCCCACCCAGGGGGATATCTATATAAAAGGCAAACGCATGAATGATATACCGATCCACAAAAGAAATCTTGGGATGATATTTCAAAACTATGCACTTTTCCCCCATAAAACCATTTTTGAAAATGTGGCATTCGGGCTTAAATTTAGAAACATTTCAAAACCTGCAATAAAAGAAAAAGTTGAAAAGGCTTTGGAAACGATCCGGCTTACCGATGTCGGAAAAAGGATGCCGTCTCAGTTATCCGGAGGTCAGCAGCAGAGAATTGCCCTTGCAAGAGCCATTGTTATTGAACCTGATGTATTATTGATGGATGAACCATTATCTGCCCTGGATGAAAATTTAAGGGAGGATATGAGAAGAGAAATTGACAATCTTCAACAGGCTCTGGGAGTGACCACTATTTTTGTTACCCATGATCAAAGAGAGGCGTTATCCATGTCAGATAAAGTGGTGGTCATGAAAGATGGTCTTATTCAGCAGCAGGGAGACCCTGAGGAGGTTTATAATAATTCTGTCAACCATTTTGTCGCAGATTTTCTGGGACATTCCAATTTTATCAATTCAATTGTGAAAGAGGAGAAAGGCGGTTATTTGAGTGTAACCCTGGAAGATAACAACACCTGCCTTACAGTTCCGGCAGAACCATTTAACAAAGGGGACAAGGCAGAAATCGTTATTCGGGCACAAAAATTTATACTGGGCTACAAAACCGACTATCTCCCGGATCAGGATATGAATGCTTTTTTTGGTAAGATAGTGGACCGCAGCTATATGGGTGGAGAAGTCAGTTATTTTATAGAACTTGATAACAAACTTGTGCTGCATGCAATAAGCTTTGTTAAACGATCTCCATACCGGCGGGGAGATGAGGTATTTATGAAAGCCAGGCCTGAACACTGCAGGTTACTTAGAGTTTAAAGTAGAAAGATTTGGCATCCTTCATATCAGCATAAAAGTACTTTACACTTCTTTTGTGGAAAACACATTTAAACAGGGAATGCCCTCAAAAAGTGTAAAGTACTTATGAAGGATGCCAAAGATTTGCATTAAAAAGGTCAAAATAGTGATGCTTAAAAATTTTTCAGACCATAAAATGATTCGGAAAAGTTTTGGCTGGATTAAAAAAAGTCTTAATCCGGAAAAAAGCTATATTATTTTTGAAAATGATTTAAACAAACAGACGCAATCTATTTTTTCTGAATCTCTTATGGCAAATCAATATCTAAAAAAAGGGAACTATACCTGTAAAAAGGTTTATGATTCCAAGGAGTCAAAAGAATATTTAGTCATACAAATTGATCCTGAAAATGAAGATGAAACCTTGGGAAAAATAATGGGATACGGATTTCCCAAAAATACCGTATACTATTTGTACAAGGCAGTAAAAAATTGTAATGGGTAAAAATATCGGCATCCTTCATAAGTACTTTACACTTTCTGGAGCTACTCCCTATTTAACAGGGGTTTCCCCAAAAGAGTGTAAAGTACTTTTGAGGTGATATGAAGGATGCCAAAATATCCAGTAATTAAAATATTCCAGGACGGCCTGGGAATGAATTTTTTGTTAAAGGAATATGGCCATGGAAAATAAAGATCGTTCAATAAATATAGAGTTCAAACATTCAGGGAAAAAAACAGATGTCAGTATTGCTGCCTTGACAAAAGCTGCTATTAATTTTTTTGATATCTATGGGACGGTAACGCTTGCAGGAAAGCAATTCTGCAGAATAACAGGGGATGGTGATGGAATCGAAAGATTCTCACGTCTTATGAAAATAACAGGGTATCCCAATGATCAAAAAGGGTTTTTTACTGAAATCTTATCGGCCATTGTTAATGGAGAGATGAAAAAGATTGCACTCAATAAAATTGAGATTCCCCATCTTATGTTAGTAGCAATCCTTGATCAGGTACTTCCGGGACATGGCTTTATTTCCATTAAAGATACCCATCAGCTTGCGAAAGTCACCCATATTCCAGTTTCTGAAAAGGATCGCAGCAAACTCCAGGAGGTGATTGAAACATATCCTGTCCGGGTGTCCCGCCATATCATTCGCCAGATGCTGGTATCAAAGGATGTTGCTTACCAGTATATGCCGTTTGTTGAAGAACTGGATTCCGGCGGTCATACAAACACCTGGATTGGCCAGTTCCATGACGGCCTGCTGGAACAGATGTATCAGAACCGGGTCATTTTTCTTTTAAACATGAGCTGTCCTGTTTATTGCCGATTTTGTTTCAGAAAACATAAGGATTCCAGAAATGAGAAAAACCCAAGTGTGGATGATGTTAAAAAAGCAGTTCAGCATATAGAGAATTCCCCGTCTGTTAAAGAAATTGTGGTTACCGGGGGTGATCCTTTCATGAACAGAGCCAATATGGCAGCGGCCATAGACGGGCTCATGCAGGTGGATCATGTTCAAACCCTTCGCCTTGCCACACGATCCATTTCCTATTATCCCGATCTTTTTCTGGAAAATGAATCAGCTTATCTGAAATATTTTAAACAAAAAAACCTTGAACTTCAGCAGCACGGAAAAAGGATGGAAGTGGCCACCCATTTTATTCACCCTGATGAAGTGTCGCCGGAAAGCCTTGAGATTATATCCGATCTTGTTAATAATGGAATTGCTGTCTATATTCAGACCCCGTTTCTGAATAATTGCAACGATGAAGGCCCGGAACTTGTCAGGCTTTTCAGCCTGTTGCGGGGTGCTGGAGCTGAGCTCCATTATATATATATTCCCTGCAGTCCCATCCATGGAAACAGTATTTACTGGACATCCATTGATAAAGGAACAAAAATTGCCAATCACCTTCGTGCCCACCTGTCTGACAGAGTTATTCCGAGAATCTGCACGGCAACCCCCATAGGAAAAATGGACTGGTACACCAGCGGATGGGCGGTTGAGAAAGTGCAGGACAATGAAAATTTTATCTGGATCAGAACTCCTTATACGCCGGACTATTTTAAAGCCTTTGCCCCTCTTACCAGCAAACTTACCAATATAAGGGTTAATGATGAGGGCACCATTGATATTCAGTATATGGCACAAATCGGGGATGAATCCTCTTTTCTCGGACCCAGACCCAAAAAAATCGTTAGTGAAAAGCAAGCTGCATCACCAGCAGATATTGAAAAAGTAAAATCCATGTTGATCAGTGAAAGACAAACAGGGTCTTCCATTGTGGAAACAGGTTATAAGCAGCTTTTACGACTTCACGCAACAAGGGTTGAAATTGATGTTCTGGCTGAAACAAGAGAAATTGATTACATCAGATCAGATGACAGGATTACGGATGTTATCATATCCTCGTCAACAGATACCATTGAGTCTCTTTTTTACATAAAACCGCTTGTTAAAAGTTTAAGGGAGATTCCCCATGTAAATGCCGTCCGGCTGGTCAGCATGAAGTTTAATACTGATCCTGAAGCATATACAAGGGCTGTGGTCAATACCCTTGGAGATTTAAACAAAATTTGTGTGGTAAACCCCCTGAGGCTGGAAATAGAAACCTGGTTTACCCTGGCTGATGAGATAACAAATGCCCATGCAAAACTTGCAAGAAGACTGAACAACAAGGGCATAACTGTGTATTGCAATACCGCCCTGTTAGGGACTATAAATGATTCTGATGAAGATATCCATTCTATTGCCTATGCCGCAAGAAAAGCAGGCATTGAATTTCATCACCTCTATGTTGCAGGACTTCCCATTCAGCAAAAATGGAACATCCATCATCCTGTGGATTCCTGGGATGTAATAGATATTGCTACAAAAGTCAGACGAGAAGGATCAGGAAGGGAAATTCCAAGATATATTATTGCAACTTTGCTTGGTGAAGTGGACTATGGTCTGACATCATCTTTTGTTCACGACAATAATCAGGTAAAGATCAAACTTGGTTGTTATGATTTGTCCTATTATAAAGGAATGGATAAAAATTTTGTGCTTCCAGATGGCATTATCACAGATAAAGATACTTCTCCTGTTGTGCCGATCCAGGGCTTTATAAAAGCAAACAGATTCCCAATTTCCTAACCTGGACAAGATAGAAACGTTACATGGGGTCAGGGTTTCGTTATTGTCGTTATAGTTTAGGTTTTTGTTAAGTAATGAGTCCGAAATAACATACCCTTTTAAAAATTGAGGAACACTATCCTTCAACGGTGGCGTATTCTGAAATGGGCAAGTTATTTGAAACTGGTTCCTAACTACTGTGATCACGCCTTGAAGACGAACAAAATGGCTGCACGATATGAGTAGATTATTTTCTTCCAGTTCCCTTAAAAAGTCACTGATTAATTTAATTCAGAAATGGCTGAACTATTTAAACACCCTTAG
>JAYEHB010000316.1:0-7184 GCA_034659375.1 Thermodesulfobacteriota bacterium | reverse complement strand
CGTTAAGACCCATTCCCTGACCAATACCACAACCAAATGCTGCGATTCCAACGGCAAGACCAGCTGCCCATACACATGCGGTAAAAAAATCCATTTCTTACTCCTTTTAAACATTAAGTTAATCTTATTATTGCGGCTTCTTCCAGGTCCCCGCAAAACTTTTATAAAGCTACTATCACTTTATTTGATGTAAATCAAGCACAATCTTAATCAGCCCAGCCAAAGTATTAGTGAGCATGCTCTATGGCACCGGTAAAGTACATGACAGAAAGCAGAAAGAATACAAATGCCTGTACAAGCGCGACAAATATACCAAGAGCCATGATTGGGAGAGGGGCAAAAAATGCTCCTGCAAGACCAAACAGAATACCAAGAACAAGTTCATGACCCATCATGTTTCCAAAAAGACGGAAAGAGAGGGAGAGAATTCTTGCAAAATGACCAATAATCTCAATGGGGAGCATAATGGGAATCATCCACCATACTGGTCCAAGAAAGTGCTTGATATATTTAGGCCCGTGATGTTTTATGCCGAGTACATGGGTGAATGGAACTACAACAAGAGCTATGGAGAGCGTTGTGTTGAGACTGGCAGTTGGGGAAAAAAAGCCAGGTATCAGTCCAAGAAGATTGCTCAAAAAAACATATAAAAATACAGTTGCTGTGAGTGGGAAAAGCCATCTTCCCTCTTCACCTGTGATCTCAACCATAAACTCTTCAAGACCTGATATTAATACTTCCAGCACATTTTGAACTGAATTAGGTATTAATTTGGTGTTTTTTCCTGCAATCCAACCCAATGCAATTAGAATTGCCATTGTAACCCACGAGTAAATAACATGAACATTTGCATGGGCCCAATGTCCCATAGCAGAATGTGGTCCCCCGCCAATCAGCTCAAACAGTTTAACAAAAAACAGATATGGATGTTCCACTTTATACAGCCTCCTTGATAATAAGTTTTGTTAATTCAAACATAGTTGCAGCCATAATGCTTGCAACCACAACCGAAAGACCTGCCAACAGACCCAACGGATCAACAATATTTTTTGAGATAAGCAGGTAGATGATTAACCCGCTTAATGCAAACCTTATATAATATTTTACCAAAACTGTCCGCAGTATGGTATTTTTAGTGTAAACAGCCTTTAAAGGATCAAGTATCCTGGTAAGTGTACGCTGTAAAAGATGGAAGTTGACTGTTACAAGAAGTCCGCCACAGAGGATTCCCATGGCAAAATTATGGGGAGTATTGATAATACCGAGCAGGCTTGTTACAGTAAAAAGATACCAGTTTGATCTTGTAATAAATTTTATTATGCGTTGATGAAGGCTCATTGGTTTTACAGTTTTCTGCTCCTCTTTGCTGCTTTGACCAGATTCATGAATCCTGCTGTTATTCCAAATCCAAGAAATATCAGTGTTAAAACAGGTGATGTATCAAATTTTGTGTCAAGCCAGACTCCCAAAAAAAGACCGATGAATATGGCAAGTGCCACGGAAAGTCCCAGGCTGCTGTAATATGCAAGCTCCCTGATACTGTTTGATGTTCCTTTTTTCATCTAAAAAGCCTTTTTGTGAATCATGCCATCAAGAGATCACGTTGCTATATGCTGTAGGTGGAATTAACACATGATTAAAATCAAGTCAATGTGAAAATGTAAATATTATATGAAAGTCCATCCAAACGACTGCAATGATAGACCTTTTAACTTTGTTGTGGCCGATGCGGTAACCACGCTCCGGCCATGCCGGTTTATATGAAAGTCCGTCCAACATACTGCAATCGCATGACTTTCATTCTTTGTTGTGGCCGATGAGAATAACCATGCTCCGGCCATGCCGGTTATATGAAAGTCCTGGCAAATCAGGAGTGTAACTTTCATCATTTGTTGTGTGCAGACTTAGACCACCAAGGCTGCCCGTGGCAGTTATATTATGGAGATTGTCCCACATTGGTCATTTTTCCCTATTTCACCAATGATTGAGGCATTTAATCCTTTATCACACATTAATTTGACACATCTCCCGGCATCCTCTTTGTTAAGGCTGAAGATAAGCCCGCCTGAAGTCTGGGGGTCAAACATCAGATCCAGAGTGAATTTGTCCAGGTTTTGATCAATGTTAAGAAAGGGCTCACAGAATTTTTTATTGTTATATGCACCGGCAGGAACAAGGCCCATCATGGCAAATTCCCTGGCCTTTGGAATAACAGGCACTTGTTCAGCAAAAAGTGTGATCTCTTTTTTTCCTCCTCTTGCCATTTCAAGAATATGACCTGCAAGACCAAAGCCTGTAATGTCTGTGCACGAAGTCACGTTGAATTCAAGCATGGTCTCACTTGCTTTTTTATTAAGCTCAGACATTATCTCCACCATTTTACCTGAAGTTTCAGGATCTGCCATTTTTGCCTTAATGGCAGTTGCAATTATTCCAGAACCAACAGGTTTGGTAAGAATAAGCAGATCTCCTGTCATGGCACAATGATTTGTAAGAACCTTATCAGGATGAACAAGACCTGTAACCGAAAGTCCAAATTTGAACTCCGGGTCATCAACGCTGTGGCCGCCCACAAGTATTGCTCCTGCTTCATGGATTTTGTCAATGCCTCCCTGCATGGTCTCCTTAAGAACATCTTCTGGAAGATCATTGGCTGGAAAGCATACAATATTCATGGCAGTTAATGGTTTGCCTCCCATGGCATAAACATCACTTAAGGAATTGGCAGCAGCAATCTGGCCAAACTCATAGGGAGAATCAGTCACTGGTGTTAAAAAATCAAGGGTCTGGATCAGTGCAGTCTCTGCATTGAGTCTGAATACTCCTGCATCATCAGCATTTTCAAGTCCCACAATAAGATCAGGGTGGCCTTTTACTTTAAGACCTTTCACAATTCGATCCAGAGCCTCTGGATTAATTTTAGCAGCTCAACCTGCAGCCTTTACTTTTTCAGTTAAACATATATCAATCATATTTGTTATTTTTCCACCGTATTATAAGCCGAATATTTACGTTCCATCAGTAAATTCAATATGAGCCGGTTTTTTCAATTATTTTTTATTCCCGCACAAAGCCACAAGGTTTTTACCTCGTTCCCAATTTTTAAGATTTGGGAACGAGAGAAAATTCAGAACAACAGGCTGTTATCATGAAAATCACATTTTTGTTGTGGCAGCCAAGTGAAGGTCACACGCAAAATTGGTAATTAATTTTTGAGTGAACCCTAAGTTAGGCAAACGGGCAAACTATAGTGCGTTTCATATGACTTCGTATTTTTTTTACCTCATATTATAATAGAAACTGGTATGAAGTCATGTGAACTTGACTATAATTGCAGACTTCTATTTCACAGGAGTAAATTCAACACGCCTGTTCATGGCACGCCCGCTTTCTGTCTCATTTGAAGCAAAAGGCTGTGAAAAATCAAAAGCTTCACAGCTCATCCTCTGTTTTGCAACTCCATTGCTGACAAGATATCTTTGCACAGCTTTGGCTCTTCTCATTGAGAGTTTCATGTTGTATTTTTTTGTTCCTATGTTATCGGTGTGTCCCTCGATAACGATATTTAAAGATGGATTCTTTTTAAGTATTTCTGCAATCTTATTCAGCTCTGAAAACCAAGCAGATTTGATTTCAGATTTGTCAAAATCAAACAGAGTTTTTCCAAGAATCCAGCATCCATGACTATTTACATGGGCTCCCATGGGAGTGTCAGGGCATTTGTCCTTATAATCGTACACTCCATCCTTGTCACTATCAAAGGGACAGCCATTGGAATCAACACTTACACCTTGAGGTGTGCCAGGGCATTTATCCATTTCATCATATACACCATCATTGTCACTGTCTTTTTTTACTGGTTGCGGCACTGCCTTTTTTATTCTCTTTTTTGTAAGAAAGACCTGTTTAACAAAGTCTGCCATGGCAGATCCTGTTAAGAGTTGATCTGCACTGGAATTAAACCCGCACAGACCAATGTCAGCAATTTTTTTCATAAGATCCGCACCTTGTGCATCATCTCCAACCAGTATGGGGTAAATGCAGAGGGAGGAGCCATATTTGTCAATCAAATTCTGTGCACTGGCTGCCGTGGACGGTGTCATATCCTTTCCATCACTTATAATAATCAGAGCGGTTTTGCCCTTAAGTTTCTCAAGATCATGGGAAGCTGCAGCAAGAGCTTTGTAAAGAGGACTTGTTCCTCCTGGAACAGATATTTTGTCAAGGGCGTTTGTATAACCGGCTGTGGAGTATTCATCCATTCCTAAAAACAGAAGAGTACTTTTTTTTGAAACTGTTTGATGGTGGCCATAGGATCTTAAACCGCATATCTGCCCCATCTCGGGAAGAGTCTGGTTCATGCGGCTGACAATCTCTTTTGCAATGATAAATTTTTTATTTGAATTATATTTTTCATCCATTGAACTTGAAGCATCAAGTATCACAAGAAAATTGTCCACAGCAGGGCTGTACTGATCAGCAGCAATGTTTTGGGGTGCAAAATCAGGCAGGGGTTGCACCGGCCCCCGGGCTGCACATCCAAACAAAAAAAACAGTGTAAATAGAACAGTTAAAATTTTAATACCGGAATTTTTCATTTTTTTTTCCTTTTTGTGGTTTTTTGAGCATCCTTCATAAGTACTTTACACTTTCTGGAGCTAATCCCTATTTAACAGGGGTTTTTCCCAAAAGAGTGTAAAGTACTTTTGAGGTGATATGAAGGATGCCGTTTTTTTTAAATATTTACGGCTGAGTTTTTATTCAGCCAGTGGTTCTTTATAATTGCATCCTTTTACAGGACATTTCAGCATTTTACCATCTTTTTTTGTCTCTTTTTTCACAAGATAGGGGGATTTGCAATCAGGGCACTCTACGTTTACAGGCATATCCCAGGATGCAAATTTGCATTCAGGGTATTGGCTGCACCCATAAAAGATTTTTCCCCGTCTTGATTTTTTTTCCACAATAGTGCCGGAACATCCTTTTTCAGGGCATTTTACATCAATCTCTTTGCCGGTTCCTCCTCCGTTTACAGATTCAGTATGCTTACATTCAGGGTATCCGGTACAGGCAAGGAACTCACCGAATCTACCCTCTTTTTTGATCATGGGTTTTCCGCATTTAACACAGTCCTTGACCTTTGTATTATCGATTTTTGTCTCTTTTATCTCGATATTTCCTTTTTCGTCCCTTGTATAGTTACTGGAAAAAGGGCAGTCAGGATATCCTGTACACGCTATAAAATGTCCATTTTTTCCCATTTTGATGTTAAGGGGTTTACTGCATTCCGGACATTTAAGATCTGTTTTGATTCCAACACCCTTTACATTAAGCATGTTTTCCTGGGCTGAATCAAGCTTTTTCTTAAATGAAGAGTAAAATTTATTGAGAATATCAATTGATTTTTTTGTTCCATTCTCAATATTGTCAAGTTTTTCCTCCATATCTGCTGTAAAAGCAGCATCAAGGATATCAGGAAAGGATTCAACCAGCAGGTCATTAACAATAAACCCAAGTTCACTTGGAAAAAAAGAGCGTTTCTCAAAGTCAACGTATCCTTTATCTCTGATGGTTGTCAGGATGGCGGCGTAGGTACTTGGCCTTCCAATACCGTTTTCTTCAAGCTCTTTTACAAGAGAGCTTTCCGTAAACCTTGGCGGTGGTTTTGTAAAATGCTGCTTTGGAATGATCTGGTTTTTCTTAAGTTCCACGCCCTTTTCAAGCTCAGGCAGTTTTTGTTTATCTTTTTCTTTTTTCTCATCGGATATTGAATAAAGAGCCATGAATCCTGTAAATTTTACAGTTGTACCCCCAACAGACAATGTGTATCTGTCAGCTTTGACTGAGATTGTTTTCTGGTCAATCAATGCCTGGGCCATCTGGGATGCAACAAAGCGTTTCCATATAAGTTCATAAAGTTTGAACTGATCATCAGAGAGATAGTTTTTCATCTGTTCAGGAGTGTTGGAAACAGATGTGGGACGGATTGCTTCATGGGCATCCTGGACCTTGCTCTTATTTTTAAAAAACCTTGGTTTTTTTAATGCATATTCCTCTCCAAATTTTTCCCTGATATGCTCTAAGGCCTCATTGGCAGCTTCATCGGCAATCCTGGTTGAATCGGTACGCATGTAGGTTATCAGACCTTCCGGGCCGGCAGAGCCGATCTCAACTCCTTCATAGAGCTGCTGGGCAACCACCATGGTCTTTTTTGCTGAAAACCTTAGTCTGTTTATGGAATCCTGCTGAAGTTTACTTGTTATAAACGGGGGTAGAGGATTTCTTTTTATTGTTTTCTTTTTAATATTCTCCACAATAAAGATAGCAGCTTCAAGATCTTTTACTATTTTAGTGGACTCTTTTTCATTGGAAACTTTTATTTTTTTCCCGTCCATTTTTGTAAGGGCAATGGAAAAACAAGGAGGCGTTTTTGCTTCAACGTCTGCTGTGATTGTCCAGTACTCTTCAGGGTCAAAAGCTCTGATGGCACGCTCTCTGTCACATATGATTTTTACTGTAACAGATTGTACACGTCCGGCACTTAAGCTTCCCTGAATCCTGCGCCACAAAAGGGGAGAAATCTGATATCCCACCAGCCTGTCAAGTATTCTCCTTGTCTGCTGGGCTTCAAATCTGTTGTAGTCTATCTCTTTTGGATTCTTAAGGGCTTCTGCAATGCCTTTTTTGGTAAGTTCGTGTATAAGAATCCTGTGAAATTTTCTATTTTTTTTCTTGAGTATCTGGGCTGTATGAAAGGCAATGGCTTCACCTTCCCGGTCAGGGTCAGGTGCCAGATAGACTGTGTCAGTTGTGCCTGCAGCTTGTTTCAAGCTCTGGATCAGTTTTGATTTACCCTTGATGTTAATATATTTTGTTTTAAAATCCTTATCAATATCTATTCCAAGTTCTTTTGGGGGCAGATCTTTTATATGTCCTGAAGTTGCAGCAACATTGTACTCTTTTCCAATATATTTTTTTAAAGTCTTAATCTTGGTTGGTGACTCGACTATTATGACGGGTTTTGTCAATTTTGCTCCTTATATCTATATTTTGTTACTCTTTATAAAGATGGCGTAAAACCCCTATCCCTTCAGGGTAGGGGATGTAAGCCATAAGTTAAAAGTGTTCTTCAGCCTGTACGTTTTTTTGAAGAACACAAGTTCAGTTTCAGCAGTACAGGACTT
>JAYEHB010000315.1:0-7186 GCA_034659375.1 Thermodesulfobacteriota bacterium | reverse complement strand
AATAATAAAATTACAGTAAAAAAAATTCAATAGAACAAAAGATGTCGGCTCTGTTAAAAAAAGTTTTATATTCGTAGTTCCTTCAATGAAGGACTGACATTTAGTTGTGCAGCAGGCCGACCAGTCATGTTATATTCGCACTCAAAAGGCTTCACTTCTTCATTCGACTTTTTCCTGATTCAATGAA
The DNA here is from genome assembly GCA_034659375.1 of Thermodesulfobacteriota bacterium. GTDB lineage: Bacteria > Desulfobacterota > Desulfobacteria > Desulfobacterales > Desulfobacteraceae > DATFJZ01. The sequence goes on along the minus strand of JAYEHB010000315.1, from coordinate 6,999 downwards.
ATAATCGGGCTTGGTTCTAACTTCGCTCATTACTGTCTGTTCATACGTAGTCTAAATGGTTCCGTTGAGAGCAGGTGGGCGAACTTAGAACCAAGCCCGACAATCTCAATTAAAAAACATAGAATTAATTATGCTCGGGTACTTAAACGGCTTTGCCCCGGACAACAGGATTGTTTATGGATCAGATGAGATTACTGTAAAAATCATTGCCCTTGTCATCAACAATGATGAATGCAGGAAAATCCTCCACTGTCATCATAAAAACTGCTTCCATGCCAAGCTCCTCATATTCCACAAGCTCAACCTTTTTGATAAAGTCCTTTCCAAGTCTTGCTGCAGGCCCGCCAGGAGAACCAAGATAGAAACCGCCATACTCTTTGCAGGCATCGGTCACCTGCTGGGAGCGGTTGCCCTTGGCAAGCATGACCATGGAACCACCCTGTTTCTGAAAAACAGGTACATAGGGGTCCATTCTTCCTGCTGTTGTGGGACCAAAAGAACCTGAAGCTTCTCCCTCCGGGGTCTTGGCAGGACCTGCATAGTAGATTATATGGTTCTTTATGTAATCAGGAAGCCCTTCTCCACTGTCCAGACGCTCCTGAAATTTGGAATGGGCAATATCCCTTGCAACAATTATCTTTCCTGAAAGAGAGAGCCTTGTGGAAACAGAATATTTGCTCAATTGTGCCCTTATATCATCCATGGGCTGATTAAGATCAACCTTTACAGCCTCAGCCATTTCAGGCTCTTTGAAAGGCAGATATTTTTTAGGATTTTCCTCAAGCTTTTCAAGAAAAAGTCCATTTTTTGTAATCTTTGCCTTTATCTGACGATCTGCAGAACAGCTCACACCAATCCCCACAGGACAGGATGCTCCATGCCTTGGAAGTCTGATAATTCTTACATCAATGGCAAAATGCTTTCCTCCGAACTGTGCTCCAAGTCCAAGGCTATAAGCTCTTTTAAGAACCTTTTTTTCAAGCTCTCTATCCCTGAATGCATGACCTGTTTCATCACCCTTTGTTGGCAGTTCATCAAGATACCTGGCCGAGGCAAGCTTTACAGTTTTAAGATTTGCTTCAGCAGATGTTCCTCCAATTACAAATGAGATGTAGTATGGGGGACATGCTGCAGTACCAAGGGATTTCATCTTTTCAGTCATAAAATCCAGCAGAACATTTTCTGAGTTAAGTACAGCCTTTGTCATCTGATAAAGAAAGGTTTTATTGGCAGATCCTCCACCCTTGGCCATGAACAAAAACTTGTACTCATCCCCCTGGGTGGCATAGAGATCTATCTGGGCAGGAAGGTTGCACTTTGTATTCTGCTCTTCATACATTGTCATGGGTGCATTCTGGGAATATCTGAGATAATTTTGTGTATATGTCTCAAAAACACCCTTGGAAAGCTCTTCTTCATCATCTGACCATGTCCAGACATGCTGCCCTTTTTTACCCATAATAATTGCTGTACCTGTATCCTGGCACATGGGATAAACTTTTTCTGCTGCTATCACAGCGTTTTTCAAAAGCTCCAGGGCAATATACCTGTCATTGTCAGAACTTTCATTATCATTGATAATACCCTGCAATTTTTCCAGATGATCTGATCTGTAAAGATGCGCAACATCTTTGAATGCTTGCCTTGCAAGAAGGGTAAGAGCCTTTGGCTCAATTTTCAGAATTTCCTGGCCCTCAAACTCTGTAATTTTCACATGATCTTTGGAGATTAATTTGTACTCTGTGGTATCTTCTCCCATGGGAAACATGCTTTTATATTTAAAATCATTCATATATAAATTTTCCCCCTGTTTTAATTCACCATTGCCATTTTTCTTCTCAGATATGCTATCTGGGTCTGATGGGGCAGATCCTTGGGACAATAATCCTCGCATCCAAGCAAAGTCATGCATCCAAACACACCATCATCATCACCGATAATTTCGTAAAATTCCTCGTCAGACCGTTTGTCCCTGGGATCAAGGGCATACCTTGCAAGTCTCATGAACCCGGCCGCACCAAGAAAATCCGGCCGCATGCGTTTAGTGGCACATCCTGAAATGCAGCATCCGCATTCAACACACCTTTCAAGCTCGTAAATCTCCTCGGCGGTATCAGGATCCATGCGCTCCTCAATCCTGGTAAGATCAATATTGTCTGAATACTTGTCATGGATCCAGCTCTCCACCCTTTCACTCATGGCACGCATGAATTTACCTGTATTAACAGATAAATCTCCAATAAGTTCAAAACCCGGCAAAGGGAGAAGCTTGATCTCACCATCGGGGAATTTGGATGTCAAAGTTCTGCAGGCAAGGTCAGGGTGTCCATTTATTATCATGGCACAGGAACCGCATATTCCGGCTCTGCATATAAAATCAAACTGCAATGAGGGATCCTGTTGTTCCCTGATATCATTCAATGCAATAAATATGGTCATCCCAGGGGCTTCGGTTACCTCATATGTTTTCATTTGAGGTGTGTCACCCTTTATCTGAGGATTATATCTCATAATATGAAATGTAAGAGTTCTTTCCTGTTCACTCATTATTTAAAACCCCTCCCTATACGCTCATTTTTTTCTTTAAATTTTTCTGGTATCCTGATGGGATTAAGAAGCTTTTGCATTTCAAACCGATCTGCATCTGGATTTGCTTTTTTAATCTCCTCTATCTCTGCAACTCTCTTTTCTGTTTCAGGATGGTGAGTGGTGTTATCCACGCCATATCCCCTGGAACCCGGAGGCATCTCCATTTTCATGATATCAATATCTTCATACTCAACCTCGGGAAGATCTGCATCATTGTCCTTCCAGTACGTAAGAGTTCTTTTCAGCCATTCCTGATCATTTCTCTCAGGATAATCTTCTCTTGCGTGACATCCCCTGCTCTCTTTTCTCAGCATGGCTCCATAGGCCACACACTGGGCAAGTTTTATCATCTTTGGAACACGAATGGCTTCCACAAGCTCAGGATTGGAGGAGCTGATTTTGTGACGTAAAGCAATATTTTTAGCTCTTTGATTAAGAACCTTAAGCTCCTCAACAGCCTTTGAAAGATCCTCTTCATTCCTGAAGATACCAACTTTATCCATCATGATCTTCTGCATATCTTTTTTAAGCTCAAAGGGATTTTCACCTTTATCACGCTGAATAAGAGTGGTAATTTTATTCTCTTCTCTCTTTATAAAGTATTGAAGGGTTTTTGTATTAACATTAAGAGTTGTTTTTGCACAGTGATCCGCAACATACTCACCCACGATCATGCCTGCAACAACAGTTTCAGCAACAGAGTTTCCACCAAGGCGGTTAAAACCGTGGAGATCCCAGCATGCTGATTCACCTGCTGAAAAAAGACCTTGCAGGGTTGGGCTCTCTCCTGTGGCTTTTGTACGAATTCCGCCCATGGAGTAATGCTGGGTTGGTCTCACAGGAATATAATCCTTTACAGGATCTATGCCAAGAAAATATACACATATCTCCTTGACCTCTCTTAAATTTTTATCAATATGCTTTTTTCCAAGAAGAGTTATATCCAGCCAGAGATGATCTCCATATCTTGAGGGCACGCCCTTGCCTTTTCTCATATGCTCGATCATGCGCCTTGATACAACATCCCTTGATGCCAGCTCCATTTTTCCCGGCTCATAATCGGGCATAAACCTGTAACCATCCTTGTCAAGAAGAAGACCTCCATCTCCACGGCACCCTTCTGTGGTGAGAATACCCACAGGAACGATGGCTGTGGGATGAAACTGAACCGCCTCCATATTACCAAGGGCTGCAAGACCTGTTTCCAGAGCAATTGCATTACCTATTCCTTCAGAGATCACAGCATTGGTGGAAATAGCGTAAAGCCTTCCATATCCTCCGGTTGCAATGGTTGTGGCTTTGGCAACATAGCAGATAAGCTCTCCTGTAATCAGATCCCTTACAACTGCACCCTGACAGATACCATCAGTATGAATAAGGGCAATGGCCTCTTTTCGCTCATGCACGGGAATACCAAGTTCAATAGCCTTGTTATCCATGGCATAGAGCATGGTATGACCTGTTCCGTCTGAAGTATAACAGGTTCTCCATTTTTTTGTACCGCCAAAATCCCTGGAGGTAATAAGACCATGGCACTCATTTTTTTCAGTAAGAGTAACCCTTTTGCCGTTTATCACAACCTCATGGTCGCCTTTTCTAACCCTTGACCAGGGAACTCCCCAGGCAGAGAGCTGACGGATCGCTTTTGGTGCAGTATTAACAAACATCCTGGCAACTTCCTGATCACAGCCCCAGTCACTGCCCTTTACAGTATCTTCAAAATGAACCTCTTCATTATCACCTTCACCTTTTATGCTGGCACCCAGACTTGCCTGCATTCCTCCCTGGGCTGCTGCAGAATGGGATCTTTTAGCAGGCATTAATGACAGCACTATTGTATCATATCCTCTCTGCTGCGATGCAATTGCAACTCTCAATCCTGCCAGTCCACCGCCAATGACAAGTGAATCAGTATATATAATTTTCATCAATTACTCCTCATGTACCTGTTTTTCATCATCTGTGGATTCTTCATCATGCACGGCCTCTTCTTCACTGGCTGTCTCGTCTTCATCGACTATCTCGTCTTCATCGACTATCTCTTCTCCATCGACTATCTCTTCTTTATCGACTATCTCGTCTTCATCGACTATCTCTTCTCCATCGACTATCTCGCCTTCATCGACTATCTCTTCTCCAGCGACGACCTCTTCTTCGTTGGCTGAAGCTTCATTGGAAGGTTCTGCTCTTTCTTCATGCACAGCCTCTTTGGCCTGGACATCATCACTGTCAGGAGCTGCCTGTTCAGCAGGTGCTGCCTCGTTGGCTGAAGCTTTTGCAGACTCTTCAACATCTGCTGCCTCGTTTGCTGAAACTTTTGCAGACTCTTCAACACATGCTGCCTCGTCTGCTGAATCTTTTGCAACTGGTGCAGATTCTTCAACAGAAGCTGATTGTTCTTTATCTGCGGTTTCTTGTACAGGTGCAGTCTGCTCAATAGTTGGAGTTATTACATGATAAGGTTCTCCAGCATGATCCATGTGGGATATCCCTATAATTACAAAAACAGCAAAAGCCATAAGTCCTACTGCCAGGGAAAAAACAGTTAATCTCTTTTTCAGCAGTTTAAGCGTTGCTCTGGATTTTCTTGCATCTTTTCCAGCAAACCAGCCCCATTTCATACAGAGCCTGTAAAGTCCTATGGTTCCATGGAGTTCCACGGCAATAAGCAGCATCAGATAAAGGGGCCACATATTTTGAAAAACAAACCTGTCTGCAGAAAGATAGGGATCTATCTGACCTGGATGGGTCAGCATCACATAGAGATGAATGGAGCCTAAAAAAAACATTGCAAAACCTGTTATGGCCTGAATATACCAGAGATTGGTATCCTCATGTTGCAGCATGCCCATCTGGGATCTTAAGAGAGAATGCTGCTTCCATGAAATGGGCAATTTTCTCATTCCAAGGGCTGCATGTATAATAAACAATGTAAAAACAACAAGCACTGCAAAAAATACTGCTGAAGGATACCCTTCTCCTGTTTTTGACAGAAAAGAGAGTTCCATAAAATCTGCCACAAAGTTAAAAGAGCCTTTGCCCAGCAGAATACTTGCAACCAAAAGCATGTGGACCCACATAAAGAGCCCAAGCACAAGGCCTGTCCCACTCTGGGCAAGATCAAGCCTGGCAGGCACCCTGCTCTTTTTAATTTTATCGTTAACCATCAAACTTTCCATTTACTCCTCCACTGTAATAATGAACAACTAACAATTAAGAACTAAAAATTAACAATGGGTCAAAGACGTCAGGCCGGCTTGATACCCTGATGGGAATAAACCAGGATTTTGGCTCTGCGTCTTAAACCTAAGCCGGCTTTACCGATTTGACCCTGAATTTCTAAAATACATCCTTACAGATCTCACCTATTGTACCGAGATTTTCACATACATGGATACCGTTTTCTTTAAAGGCAGCCACCTTTGCTTGGCCGGTTCCGGAAGAACCGCTTATTATGGCACCGGCATGCCCCATTGTTCTGCCTGGAGGTGCAGTAAGCCCTGCAATAAATCCCACAACAGGCTTTGTAACATGCTCTTTTATGTAAAGGGCAGCCTCTTCTTCTGCACTGCCGCCGATCTCTCCCACCATAACAATCCCTTCTGTTGCAGGATCATCTTCAAAGGCTTTGAGCACATCAATAAAATTTGTACCATTTACAGGATCACCACCAATGCCAAGACAGGTCGTCTGTCCCATGCCAAGCTTGGTCAACTGATCAACAACTTCATAGGTAAGAGTTCCTGACCTTGAAATAACGCCCACAGGTCCACCGGCCATATGAATATTACCCGGCATGATTCCAATCTTGCACTCTCCCGGAGTAATAATGCCAGGACAATTTGGACCGATTAAACGGCATTTTTTTGTGGCAAGAAAATTCTTTACCTTTAACATATCAAGAACGGGAATCCCCTCGGTAATTGCTACAATGAGATCCACACCCGCATCTGCGGCCTCCATAATGGCATCAGCTCCAAATGGCGGCGGAACAAATATCAGACTGGCGTTGGCACCTGTTTCCTGAACAGCAGACCGCACAGTATTAAAAACAGGAACTTCATCCATTTTTTGACCGCCCTTGCCCGGAGTTACCCCTGCAACAATATTTGTCCCATATTCTATACACTGTCTTGCATGGAACTGACCTTCTTTACCGGTTATTCCCTGTACAAGCAGTTTTGTCTCCTTATTTACAAATATACTCACATTTCACCTCTTTTTTTTTGTAAATGTTCGGTCAGCACCCCATTTGCACCTGCTCACATATCAATTGAAAATTGAAAATTGAAAATTGAAAATTATGAATTATGAATTATGAATTATGAATTATCAATTATCAATTATCAATTATCAATTAATTGTTAAGCCTGACCCCTGGGACTTAGCATTTTCGATCCCCTTTATTCC
>JAYEHB010000314.1:0-7201 GCA_034659375.1 Thermodesulfobacteriota bacterium | reverse complement strand
AAAGGGGCCAGCCTCCCACCAGCAGCCGCACGCACAGCCCGTGTATAACACCGGGATTCCGCGGTTTGCCGTCCCAGTAAAAGCCCTGTACAAGACGTTCGTCTCTGAGCCAGCCCTCCACTATCACCCGGTCGTGTTCCAGCGGATACGTCTTAAATGTAAGCTGTCGCTCATAGACAGGGGCTTCCTGGATAAGATTTTTGAGTCTGCTCATGGGTTTGTTTCCTTTTGTTCAATCTGATGATTGCATCTCATTCAACTGATTTGCCCATTCAATTGCTCCATAGTATGCCTGTTGTATTTTAACAGGATCAAGACCAAGCTGATTGATCATATTTTCGCTTTCCTCAAATTTAGCTTCTTCAAGGCATTGAGCCAGTTTAAGAAGGGGAACATACTCATTGTTTTCTTCAATGCACAATGCCCCTTTAAGTTTATCTGTCAAGGGAAGATACTTTACAATTTGTGCCATGGGCTGGTTAAGCAGTGCATCTAAGAGTGAAAACATGCCCAGCATCAAAAGACTGTCAGGTTTAAATCCCCAGAAATCGTGATCAATGACTACCTGTTCCAGAAATTTACCCCGTTGAGCTGATAAAAATATCAGCTCAGATGCATGCTGATGTTCGGCAACATCGGCAAGAAGCACAATTCTTAACCAGTTTTTGAGGTTTCTCCAGCCCAGCATTGAAATGGCATCTTTAATGGAGCCTATTTTCTGACGAAAACCAAAAGTTGATGAATTCAAATAGGAAAGCAGGCGAAAACTTATTGCAACATCAGCCTGTATAATTTTGGCAAGTTTGTCAAAATCAGGGTCATCCTGTTCAATGGCTTTCATTAGTTGAAATTTAGAAACTGTTCCTGATAATATTTTTTTTACTGACACATTTTCAGTCTGCTTGAAAAATGAACCTTGAAACAGAGAAAACCCGGCCTGTTCGCAGATATCAAAGTGTGCCTGGTCATCCACAAAATTTGCCAGTATGGAGGCATCATAGGTTTTGGCTGTCTGATATATGGATGTCAGATCAGACAGGTTCTGATCAGAAATATTAACACAGATGATATCAGCCAGGCGAAAGAGTGCCTGGCAGGTCTCATGGTCCGGCACCCAGCCGGCCACAATTTGATAACCATCCTCTTTTAACTGGCCTGTTAATTCCAAAGCAGAATAAGACAAATTCTCTGGATCAGCTATTTTTACTGCTGCCTGGCTTGCGGGCAGAGCATAGGGAAGGTTATCAAGGATATTTTTCTGGGAAAAATTAATCATGATTTTTTTTACCCTGCCCAGAATCTGTTGAAATGCCATGTAGGTACTTGACGCCAGATCCACAGCAATTGTGTCATTATTTTCAGGACTATTTGTTAAATCACCTTGTGCAGACACATAAACCAATTCATAACCCCAGAGTTTTTTTTTGGAATCAAAGACAGGAAGTCTGGCAAAAGATAATGATACTATGTCGTTGGATTTTTTGTTCATTTTTCCTCCAAATGATTTTTTTGTAACCGCTTACAAGTCTGCGGGTTACAGGTGGTTGAATTTATTTTACAAGCGGGGCTGCATCCCATATATTATCTGCATATTCCATAACAGCTCTGTCACTGGAAAATTTACCCATGTTAGCAGTATTTAAAATTGACCTTTTGGTCCATTCTGCCTGATTCTGATATGTTTCACCAACAGTTTTCTGTGCCTGCACATAGCTTGCAAAATCCGCAAGCAAAAGGTAAAAGTCACCCTGGTCAAGCAGTGAGCTGACAATAGGTTTAAACAATTGCGGTTCATCTGGTGAAAAAAAGCCTGTATCGATCATGTCCAGCACTTTTTTAAGTTCATTATTTTCTTCATAATATTTTCCGGGGTTATAGCCGCTTGATCTTAACTGCACCACTTCATCTGCTTTAAGTCCAAAAATAAAAATATTTTCTTTTCCAACTTCTTCCATTATTTCAACATTTGCTCCATCCAGAGTTCCAATGGTTAAGGCTCCGTTTAATGCAAATTTCATATTTCCTGTACCTGATGCTTCTAAACCTGCTGTGGAAATTTGTTCTGAGATATCAGCGGCCGGGATAATCTTTTCTGCCTGGGAGATACAGTAATTTGGCAGAAAAATGACATTCAGCTTTCCCCTGGTTAAAGGATCTTTACTGATTGTCTCAGACACCGATGTGATCAGCTTAATAATCAGTTTTGCCTGGAAATAGGATGGAGCAGCTTTTCCGGCAAAGAAAAAGCTGCGTTTAGTCTCACTGGATTCCTTTTTTTCTCTTATGCGGTTGTAAAGTGCAATAATTTGAAGAATATTAAGAAGCTGGCGCTTATATTCATGCATTCGTTTAGCATGAATGTCAAACAGAGTATTTGGATTGACTCCGATCCCTGTTTTTCTCAGGGTGTAGCGGGCAAGCTTTTTTTTGTTCTCAAGTTTAACTTTTTGCCATTCAGCTTGAAATGATGAATCATCAGCATAGGGAATAAGTCTTTTAAGATGATCAAGATTTGTTACCCAGTCAGGACCGATCACTTTTGTAATCAGTTTTGAAAGAGTTGGATTGCATTGAAAAAGCCAGCGTCTCGGTGTTATGCCATTGGTTACGTTTTTTATTTTGCCGGGATAGAGCTTGTTAAATTCTTTAAACAACCCCTTTTTTAAAATTGTGGAGTGCAGTGCTGCAACACCATTAACTGAATGACTGCCTATAATCGCCAGATGGGCCATTCTTATCTGCTTTTCATCCCCTTCCTGAATGATTGACAATTGGGCAGGCAGATCAGGCTTGTCAGGATGCTGCTTTTTTAATGTGTTAAGAAAACGTTGATTTATTTCCTGAATGATCTCCATGTGTCTTGGCAAAAGCCTGCTTAATAAACCAGCAGGCCATTTTTCAAGGGCTTCTGGAAGGACTGTATGGTTGGTATAGGCAAACGTCTTTTGACAGATAGACCAGGATTCATCCCAGTTAAGCCCTTCATCATCCATGAGAATACGCATCAGTTCCGGAATAGCAATGGACGGATGGGTGTCATTTAGTTGAATGGCTGCCCAGTCTGAAAGACTTGAAAAAGATTGATTTTCAGCTTTATACTGTTCCAAGATATCACGCAATGTGGCTGAAACAAAGAAATATTGCTGTTTCAGCCGAAGTTCTCTGCCCTTTTCTAATTCATCACTGGGATAGAGAACTTTTGAGATGGTTTCACTTAATACTTTATTCTCTACGGCTCCAACATAGTCTCCTTTATTGAAAAATTCCAGATTAAATCCTCTGCTGGATTTTGCAACCCATAAACGCATATTGGTAACAAACTCATCCTTAACTCCAGGAATCAGAATATCACAGGCCATTGCCATGACGTTTTCTGTTTCTACCCATCTGTACCTTTGTTTTCCGTTAATGTCAGTATAGGCCTCAGATCTTCCATAGAACTGAATTTTGTGAATATTTTCATAGCGGATAATTTCAAATGGATTGCCCCTGCGCATCCAGTTGTCGCTTCTCTCCTGCTGAAAGCCGTTTACCAGTATTTGATGAAATATTCCGAAATTATAACGAATCCCATATCCATAACCTGGTAACCTCAACCTTGCCATAGAATCCATATAACATGATGCCAGACGACCAAGGCCGCCATTGCCAAGACCTGCATCCCACTCTTCTTCTTCAATTTCATCTATATCAAATCCAAAATCAGACAAAACATTCCGTGCCAGATCTTCTATGCCGAGGGAGATAAGATAATTTTTAAGAAACCGGCCTGGTAAAAATTCCAAAGACAGATAAAATATGCGTTTTGACATGGTTTCTTTGCATGCCTGCTGGGTTTGAAGCCATTGTTTGATGAGCCTCTCCTTGAGACTGTAGGCAAGTCCCATAAAGCAGGAGTATCTGTTCATATCATCGGGATTCTGTCCAAGGTTGAACCGAATATTATGAAAAATCTCTTTTTTTAGAATATCTGAGTTTAAAACATCATTAGAATTATTTTTATCCCTGGTTTGTTGAGTGTCAGTCATGGCAAAACCTCTCTATAGTATTGTGAAATCTAAATCGAAGATGCGGAATATACAATATTGCCGGCACTGTTTCTAATTCTTATTAATTGGCTAAATCCCTTTGTCAATGATGTTTTTGTTGGATTTCAGCCGTTCCTGAATACCTCTGCTGATCTGATTTTGATAATTGCACTTGAATTCTGACCAGAATGCCTTGTCCTTTTTTTTCCAGTCCTTTCCAAACCTTTGATCAAAATAATCTCCCAGTCTTTCAAACAAAATCTTCCATGAAGGCTGGCCAAGCTCATGGGCTTGTAAGAGGTCGCTTAACAGCTCGTCCAGATCAGTTAAGGACTCCTTGGGAAGATATGAAATAGCTCCCTTGCGGATGGATTCCATGAGTGATTCAGGATTCATGGCGTGGGCTGTGAGCATTACACATGGGATCTCTCTTTTAACAGCCTCCTCTAAGAGTTTCATTCCGTTCACACCCATAATATCAAGTATTGCAAGGTCGTATTTTGTTGTTCTTATTTTGTCAGATGCAGTTTCATAATCCTTTGCAAAGTCAAGTATAGCATCATCCAGGATATCCTCAATGGTTTCAAGAATATCCTCTTCATCATCCACAGCCAGAATATGTTTTCCTTTTAGATTTGAGTTGGATTCTGTCATGGTCTTACCCCTCTTAATTTTTTTTAATTTATTTGGGTCGAAGATGCGGAGCCAACTCCGCATAACTATTCAAAATCATGGAGTTTCACGGTGACCTTCAGGTTATGTGAGCAGGCCAAAATGGGCGAAAATGGGGTGCTGGCCGAATATTTACTTTACAGGAAGAGTCAGTCTGAACAGAGCACCTTTTTTTTCCTGACTGATAATTTCTATATCTCCTTTAAGTCGTTTTGCCATGATATATGAGCCGGCAAGGCCAAGGCCATGGCCTGATCTGTTTGCAAGCACATCTGTTTTTATCTGTCTGTATCTTTCAAATATAGCTTTATGGTTTTCCGGGGCAATACCAGGACCGTCGTCTGCAACTTCAATGATGAGAAACTGATCCTTGATATCAACTTTGATTTCAATGGCCTTTTTTTTGTAGTAAAGTGCATTTTTTATAAGATTACCGGTTATCTGTCTTAGTTTTATCTGGTCCTGATATATTTTCTGTTCCCCGGCAGGTAGTGATATTTTTAGAAAAACTCCATTTTGCTCCAGCAGATCAAGCACATCTTTTCTGTTTTTTAAGAGAAGAATCTCATTAAATATTTCACCTGAAACAGTCTCTAAAGAATCAAAGACAGAAGAAAAAATGATTTCACCGGGAATAAACTCGTTTAACTCAAAAGAGTCTGCTTCAGATCTACCGATTTCAAGAAGAGTGTATATCATCTCCCTGGCCTTGACTGTGTTCCTCAGGGATCTTTTTATTGTTTTTTTCTGTTTGTCAGAGAGTTTTCCAAATTTATTCTCTCTTTTAAGAAGGGTTCTCATGCCTGTCTCTATGATTGATAGAGGGCTTTTAAGCTCATGTATAAGAAATTCAATATCCACATCCCTGAAAAAATGATCCGGAACCTCAGCTTTTTGCTCTTTTTGTTTATTGTTCCGGAAATTTATCATACCTGCCATGGTCTCCTTTTTATCTCTGTTGTGCCTGTCCGGCATGGTGGGAATCCAGAAAATAGACAGAAACCTCTGTACCTCCTGATGTTTTGCAGTCGTTTAAGGAACTGCACATCTCACATTTGTCAATATCTCCCGGACAGATGTAATTGTTTTCAATTAGATAAGGACATCTTGTGGAATTAATTTTAATTTTAAAATTAAATTGTTCTGAAAATATTTTCATTCTTAAGAGGTCAAATCCATTGCCGCCGGCTCCAAAGTCGTATGCCTTGCCTGAAGAATAGGCAGAAGTTTCATAGGCTGTAAAGTAATTTTCAAAAATAAGATTCATGTTTTCATCTGTAATTCCAACGCCGGTGTCTTTTATTGCAAGCAATACCCCTGATCTCTCTTTTTTTACTGCAACCTTGATTTCTCCTTTATCAGGTGTGTTTTCAACGCTGTTTTTAATGAGGCCCTCAAAAATTTTCGCAAGGATTTCTTCAGGAATCAATATTTTTGGCACTTCATTTAGATCTTTAAGGATTCTGCACTCTCTGTTGGCAAATCTGAAGCCAAGGGTTCTTAAGGCTTTTTCAGCAAATTTGTTAAGGTCTATCTTTTCATAAACAACTTCCCGGGGGCCAAAAAGCTCTTCAATTTCTGTCTCAATCCTTTTGATAATTTCCCTGCCTCCCATCTCTTTTGTTATAAGCACTTCAAGCTGATCTTTGCAGGAGTTAAACAGTCTTGATAAAATATGAAAGGTGGTATAATCTTTTTTCAGGAGAATATCCTCAATTTCATACTGCATCTCAAGGAGTCGCTGAAGATTTCGTTTAGCTCTGTTAAAGACCCTTGAAAGATCCTGGGTATCCCCTTTTTTAAGTTTTGTTTCAATAATTTCCAGGGAAGCTGCCAAAACCGAAACAGGAGTTTTCAACTCATGGGATAGATGATGAATGACTTTGTCTTTTGCACTGTTAAGGCTTTTAACTTCTTTGTACGACTTTGCAAGTTTCTGGTTAATTCCGGCGTTTTCAACAGGATGGGCAACAGTATCTGCTAAAGCCGAGAGAAGTTCCATGTCATGGTTGTTAAAGGGGGACGCTTTTTTATTTACAGCTGACAGGATTCCAATTATACGGTTGTGTACCCTCATGGGAACATCAAGCATGTTTTCTATTTTATATCCGGTGTTTATCTCTATCTCATCAAAAAAAAATTTGTTTTGATGTGCAGCAATGTCAGATACAATAAGGGGTCTGCCTGTTTTTAAAATTTCTCCTGCCACTCCTTTACTGCACGGGAAGCGGATTTTTTTAATTTTTTCTTCAAGTTTTTTATCGTTAAATGCTGCTGCTCTATAGTAGCACTCTTTTTTTTCCTCATCCACCAGCAGGACAGCCGTACCCTGAACATTAATGAATTTTAGAATTTCCCTTGTAATGAATCCCAGCAGTCCATCTGTGTCATGGTAAAGATGGAGTGATTTTGCAAGTTTAAATAAAGCTTTATAACTTTTTATTGGAATATCTTCAATAGAGCAGGTATCCATTATTATTGTCCATTGGAATCAAGCATGC
>JAYEHB010000313.1:21308-23176 GCA_034659375.1 Thermodesulfobacteriota bacterium | reverse complement strand
TGCCAAACACGTAAGATAAAGCCCAGAAAGGAACTCCAAATTTACGAAGAAACATAGCTTTTTCAATTTCATCGGTATAAGCAGTATGATAAGGCATAACATGAGCCGGCCGGACTGTATATGAAGTCTACTCTTGACTCTTTCTGTATTTTCATTTACTGTACAACTATGCTCAACTATGCTTAGACCAATAAGAATAGAATATCCTTATGCATGGTCTCATGTGATGACCGTGGCAGGCGGTCAGAAAAGATATTTTCTGCAACCAGTATTTGTTGACCTGTTAAAAGATACTTCGGAAATGTGAGGCATAAGAATGCACCTATTGCCTTATTTCATCAATAAGAGTCAAGAGCAGACTTGACCCCTTTACCAATATTTAATTTTACTCTGACCCCAATTATCTATAGTGGGAACAATGGGGTCGGGCCGCACTAACCAATTGAAATAACAGAGAATGGGTTGTAATAACACCCCCATATTGGGTCTATATAGCTCTTTTTGGGGTCAAAAAGAACCATATAGGAAAATAAATGGACAAATGGGGTCGGGCGAGCCAATGATTTTGTTGGTTATATTGTCCAGTAGCCAAGAGATAGTGTTATCGAAAATGTTTTAAATCAGTTTTATTGAGGTGATAATTGCACTACAAATTTGATTGGGATCCTATAAAAGAAGCAAAGAACATACGGAAACACAAATTGGATTTTCGTCGAGCAGCGACGGTGTTTCATGACCCGAACCAAGTTTCTATCTATGATGAAGGGCACAGCAAAACCGAAGACCGTTGGGTAACTATCGGTATTGATAGCAACGGTGTTCTGCGTGTAATCGTACATACTTATGAACAAATTACCGATAGTTTATACGAGATTTGTATCATCTCAGCACGCAAATCAACTAAAAAAGAGGCAAAACACTATAGGGAGAGGCAGGTATGAAAGCAGAATACGATTTTTCCAAAGGCGAACGTGGTAAATTTTACAAACCTGATGCTGTGTTTAGTTTTCCGGTTTACCTTGAACCAGACATAGATGATTTTATGAATAAACTTGCAAACGATAAGGATATCAACGTTCAAGAGTTAGTAAACGAATGGCTTAGGGTAAACATCCAGAATCGGGGGACACCATACTAATTTATTTACTTTTATCTAATTTTGAAACCATAGAAATAGCCGGAAAAGCTAAAGAAGTGCCCCAATTCCGGGGACACCATACTTAACCCAGCCATGGACGTAACCATATTTATATTTAATTTTACTCTGACCCCATATATGAAATTCATATTATCTGGTGAGAATTATAACATATTGTAGCTTTCCAAATATTCAATTCATTTGTATCCATCTGTTTTTATTGTTAATTTTTTTTACTCCTAATGGCACCCTTTTTGTTAAGAAAGAAATTAGAAGATATTAAATGTTTGATTTGTCGTTCTACAAAAAAGGGAAAAAAGGAAATTATTATTTATTCACATAGAAACAATCTTCAAAAAAACAGGCTTCTAAAAGAGGTTTCTCAAGTTTCCAATCTGACTTATGTTATGGCTTTTGATTTTAAAAATCTTTTTAGCTTAGTTAAATCAAAATTTCTGATCAGGTTGTAATTGTTTAGCTTAGTTAAATCAAAAGTTTCTGATCAGGTTGTAATTGTTTTGTTTATCTGTTATGAAAAGGAGCTTGAGTTCTTAATTGCAAACAGAGTGCGTCTATTTAATGCCCGATTTATTTTAATACTCACAAACGGGGGAGAAAGCTTAACTTCAAAGGCTCTTTTATTATATCCAAGATATCTTGCTTATACAGGTTATGGATTTAAGGATGTAGCTGCAGTTCTGGATAAAATGATCAACGGTAATGGTAATGG
>JAYEHB010000313.1:0-21208 GCA_034659375.1 Thermodesulfobacteriota bacterium | reverse complement strand
CAAACGGGGGAGAAAGCTTAACTTCAAAGGCTCTTTTATTATATCCAAGATATCTTGCTTATACAGGTTATGGATTTAAGGATGTAGCTGCAGTTCTGGATAAAATGATCAACGGTAATGGTAATGGTAATGGCAATGGCAATGGTAATGGTAACGGTAACGATACCATCATGACAGGTGATGAAACTAAAAGAGATGGATTGCAATAATGGACAATAGACCCAAAAAAATTAGTGCTTTTGAAAATTTTGAGACTCGCAATGTGCCTTCAAAAAGAATCATTATTACTGCCGTTGTAATTGCTGCAACAGTGTTTACCCTTGACTTGATAGCACCCCTTGGCGTTGCCGGAGGGGTGCTTTATGTGGTTCTTGTCCTCTATGGCTGGGATTTTAAAAATAGCCTGGGTCTTTTTTTCCTGGCCGCTGCAGCGTCAATACTAACAATTGCAGGATATTTCTTCTCTTCCGAGGGCGGGGTTTCCTGGGTGGTTTTCACCAACCGATTCTACGCAATTATCGTTATATGGGCTACGGCTTTATTTCTCTGGTGGATAAGGCAGGAAATGTTTTTAACTCAAAAAAAACCAATTCAAAAAACATTGTATAGTTCAAAAAAGATTTTCCCGTGGGAGTTGATTGCTGTTATTATTCTTACCTCCCTCATTATTGCATCTTGCTGGGGAGTTCTTTCTCTTATTGAAACCAGAGCCAAAGCAGATATTCAAAAATCTTTGACCACTGCACTTCAAACCTCCAATATAAGCATTAAAAAATTATTTGATGTTCAGAAAAAAGCTGTTGAGCTTTGGGCAGATAATACCCAGATACAGATTGCTGCAAGGAAACTTATGAACCTTTCCAACATTCCAGACCTTCTGATAAACAGCCAGGCCCAGGCAGATCTGAGAGAATGGTTGGCTCCGGTATTCAGAACTCAGGGCTTTCGCGGCTATTTTATTATTGGAGATGATAATATCAGTATAGCTTCCTCCAGGGACACTAATATCGGTACCCCTAATCTTTTAACCAGACAGCCTGAATTGCTGAACAGATTGTGGGCAGGAGAAACTCTGATTACTCTTCCACAATCTTCTGATGTTGCTCTCAAGAATATTGAAGGTGAAATGATCCATGGGCTGGCCACCATGTTTGTTGCTGCTCCCATAAAGGATGATAAGGGCAAAATTATGGCTCTCCTTGCTTTTCGCATTGAGCCTGATGAGAATTTCTTGCCGATTTTCGAGCATGGTCGTTTTGGAAATACCGGTGAGACATATGCATTTAATAAAAAGGGGGTTCTTATCAATGAAAGCCGTTTTAACGACCAACTCACTAAGATCGGCTTGCTGCCCCCGGGTAAACATTCTGATCTGCACATTGAAGTCCGCAATCCAGGAGTTAATCTGGCTCTGGGCAAATCCGCCCCTTTACCCAGGAACAATCAACCCCTGACACTCATGGCCCAGAGTGCTCTTGCAGGTAAGAACAGCATGAATCTGGAAGGATACCGCGACTATCGTGGTGTCCCGGTAGTCGGGGCCTGGCTGTGGAACGATGAACTTGGGTTTGGAATCACAACTGAAATTGATATTGAGGAAGCATTCACATTCCTGAACAATGTACGCTTTACAATTATTGTTTTTATATTTCTGGTTGTTGGTGCATTGTTTGTATTGGCAAAAGTGCTAATTTCCACCCGGAAAATAATTGAGGAGAGAGATGCAAAGAACACCCTTATTTTGTCTTCCATTGGTGAGGGCATCTTTGGGCTTGACAATAAAACCCGGGTTACATTTGTCAATCCAGGAGCATGCGAAATGCTGGGATATAAAGAAGAAGAATGTATCAATCAACCCATCTCTTTTATCTTGCACCAGAACCTTGACGGCACCAGTTATTCCTCGGAAGAGAGCCGGATGTGTATGACCATTGCCGACGGCAAGATCCGCCGCATTGATAACGAAATAATGTGGCACAAAAACGGCACAAGTTTTCCTGTCGAATATACATCAACTCCGATCATCAGCAACAATAAATCAATTGGTGCTGTTGTCTCTTTCATGGACATCACCCAACGTAAAGAAGCCGATGCCGAGTTAAGAAAACTCTCCAGAGTTGTTGAGCAAAACCCGAGTTCCATAGTCATAACCAACAGGGATGGAGAAATCGAATACATTAACCCTGCCTTTACAACGATTTCCGGTTTTACTGCCGAGGAAGCAATCGGTAACACCCCAAGGGTATTGAAATCCGGCCTGGAACCTAAGGAACTTTATGAGGAATTATGGAGTACCATCACTTCCGGGCAAAACTGGAAGGGAGAAATTCGGAACAAAAATAAAAAAGGCGAAATTTACTGGGAAACTGTTCTCATCTCCCCAATTCGATCTCAAGATGGAAAGATCACCCATTTTGTCGGGCTGAAAGAAGATATCACCCAACGTAAAAAGGCTGAACAACGCCTGGCAGAAAATAAGGAAATTCTCTCAGCTGCCATTGAGAACATCCCGGCAGGCTTCCTGCTTGTAGACAATAAGGGGCGTATGGAAATCTTTAATGCTAAATTTATTTCCCTTTATTCACAATTAGCGGATTGCATTGCCCCTGGCAGCCATTTGGAAGAATTTACTCGTGTTGGCGCACAGCGCGGCATTTATCCTGCGGCAAAGGGTCGGACAGAAGAGTGGATAAATGAACGAATTGTTAAATACAAGGAAAAGGCAATCCTGTTTAATGACAATTTAAAAGATAAAAAATGGATACATGTATCGGGAAAAGAGCTGCAAGACGGCAGAAGAGTTTATATCCACTTCGATATAACTGAACTCAAGCAGGCAAAAGAAGATGCAGAAAAAGCCAACAAGGCAAAATCTGTTTTCCTTTCCAGTATGAGTCATGAATTTAGAACGCCATTAAACGCGATTTTAGGTTTTTCCCAGTTGCTTGATGAGGATAATAAATTGCCGCTCAACAGCACACCAAGGGGGTATGTAAAAAAAATATTAAAATCAGGGTACCTGCTTTTGCAATTGATTGATGATGTCTTTGATCTGGTGAAAATCGAGTCCGACACCCTGGAGATGTCAATGGAGCGGGTCCATCTTTATTCCGAGGTCAAAGAAGTGCTTGGACTATTCCAGGACAAGGCTGATGCCAAAAACATTAAAATTATTGTTAAAGAACCCGATCACAAGCTTTTTATACAGGCAGACCGAGTCAGGATACAGCAGGTAATCCAACAATTGATGTCAAATGCTGTCAAATTTGGTCACACCGGAGGATGTGTAACATTATTTTGTGAAACCCCGGCAATGAATAAAGTGCGTATCAATATTATGGATAACGGCCCGGGCATTCCAGAAGAAAAACTTGACCGCATCTTTAAACCCTTTGATCGTCTTGGAGCAGAGGGCGTCCTAGGCCATGGCACGGGAATCGGCCTTACCATTGCCCAAAAGCTGGTTGAACAGATGGGTGGCAGTATGGGTTTTTCAACTAAAGTGGGTGTTGGAAGTACATTTTATATTGATTTTACACTTGATGAACCATTAGAAAAAGAAAAAAACATCATACCCGGATCAAAGAATCTTAATAGTTTAGATCTTAATAAAGAATATACCCTGTTATATGTGGAAGCCAACCTGCATAACCAGCAGCTGATAAAAGCTTTTTTGCTGCAGCGTTCAAATTTCAAACTGCTGACAGCTCAGGATGCCGGGCAAGGGACAGATCTGGCACAAACCCGGCAGCCTGATTTAATACTCATGGACATGACTTTGCCGGACATGGACGGCTTTGCAGCATTGGAGTTGTTACAAAAAAACCAGGAGACCTGTCATATACCGGTTGTGGCCATGATTGCCAATGCCATGCCCGATACCATTGCAACCACAATGGCAAAAAAATTTACAGATTACCTTATTAAACCTGTAAGCCTGGGTCATTTTTTCCGGGTTATTGATAAGGCATTAAATAGTACTGATACAGCAATGTAAAATGTTAAGGAAAATGATATGATTTTAGAAAAAGAGATATTAAATGCCAGAATTTTGATTATTGATGATAATCAAGGCAATGTAGACCTGCTGGAAGCAATAGTATCCGGTGCGGGATATACATCTGTCCTGGCCATAACAGACCCCCGTGAGGCTGAAAATATTTACAAAGCCTATCAACCCCACCTGGTATTACTGGATATCAATATGCCCTATCTTGACGGATATGAGGTCATGGAACTATTTAAAAAAGTTGAAAAAGATTCCTATATTCCTGTACTTGTTATGACAGCCCTGCAGGATAATATGACACGTATTAATGCACTGGAATCAGGTGCCCAGGATTTTTTAACAAAACCGTTTGACAGGTTAGAAGCATTAACAAGAATACACAATATGCTCAAGATCAGGCTTCTTCATAATCAGGTTCAAAATCAGAATGTTATTCTGGAACAACAGGTAAAGATAAGAACTCTTGAACTGGAAGAGACCCGTCTTGAAATTATCCGCAGGCTTGGACAGGCAGCAGAATACCGCGATACAGAAACAGGCGCTCATATTATTAGAATGAGCAAAATGTGTGCTTTATTGGGTGGTTTGGTCGGAATGGGTGACCAGCAAATCAATCTTCTGCTAAATGCCAGCCCAATGCATGATGTCGGTAAAATCGGAATACCGGACAGCATTCTTTTAAAACCAGGCAAACTCACGTCTGAAGAGTGGCAAACCATGACCCAGCATACGGTTATTGGTGGAAAATTACTTGATGGTCACAAATCCGAATTAATGACCCTGGCACGGGATATTGCCTTGACCCATCATGAAAAATGGGATGGTACAGGATACCCAAATGGATTGAAAAAAGAAAAAATTCCTGTTTGCGGCAGAATAGCCGCCCTGGCAGATGTGTTTGATGCCCTGACATCGAGAAGACCCTATAAAAACCCCTATCCCATTGATAAAACCCTGGAAATAATCAAGCAGGGAAACAATACCCATTTTGAGCCGAAACTGGTTGATCTGTTTTTAAAAAACATTGATGCATTTGTGAAGATTAAAAAAGAGTTATCAGATGATGACTATCAAACAAATGATGATTTTTATCTCAGTGAGCGAGACAGAATATAATTTTTAATTTACAGGAGATTTTTTAAGTCATGCCGGCTTTAATAAAACCTTATATCTTAATTGTTGATGACAATCCTTTTAACAGAGAGCTTATATCGGAAGTTGCAAATGCCGAAGGTTTTTTGGTGATAGAGGCAAAAGACGGCAAAGAAGCGATTTCAAATATCAAAAAAACTAATTTCAGCCTGGTGATGCTGGATTTGCTCATGCCGGGCATGGATGGATTTGAAACAGCAAAAACAATCAGAGAAATGGGCATAACCGTTCCAATAGTGGCTGTTTCAGCCCTTACCATGAAACAGGATCGACAGCATAGTCTAAGGTCAGGATGTAATGACTTTTTACCAAAACCAGTTAATATTAAAAAATTGCGCTCCTTACTTCAAAAATATATAAAAGATGTGCCCTTAAAACAAAAACCAATATCACCTTTAATAGATAAAGATGCTTTTATTTTATCACCTTCCAACTTTAAAGGACTTAATCTGGTTCTGGTGGAGGAAAATGAACACTTAAGAAAACAATATTCCAATCTTTTAATTGAAGCTGGTTTCCAGGTGCAGGGAGTTGCCAACGGCTCAGATGCATTAAATTACATTGAAAACCGAGTCTATAATGTCCATATTATCATCAGCAATATTTTCACTTCCGGCATTGACGGGCTGGGGCTTTTAACAATTGTTAAAAGAAAATTTGCCCATATCCTTGTATTCCTTTACACAGAATCCTATGACACATCAACATTTCAATATGCTGTTCAGCAGAAGGTTGACGGCATCATACCCAAGGATCAGTTTGAAACTGCTGCCCCTGGGATAATCGAATCTGCTTTATCTCAATCAAGTTCAAAAGGGTCCCGCATGTCTGAAGCCGAAACGGCTCAGATGGTTCGCCATGCCCAGGACCAACTCATCCATCCGGGCTGCATTAATCTATGCCCATCCCTTGATGTTGCTTATCAGGCACTGCATGAGGCAGGAGGAGATATGATGCGGTGCCACAGGTTCGGCTTGGACGGCAAGTGCGGCATTGTGCTGGCAGATGTTGCCGGTCATAATGTGATGAGCTCATATACCAGTGCCATATTTACAGGGATACTCACCTCTTTCTGGGACACCCACAAAGATCCTCTGGCTTTATTGAAAAAAATAAACCAGGAACTGATTAAGGTTGGAAATGATAAATCTCATATTTGTGCCACTGCCGTGGTTTGGGACCGCTGGTCAGGCAGACTTGAAATTGCCAGTGCTGGTAATCCAGGAGGCCTTATGGTCAGCGTTGGGGCGCACGGAAATTTAGTTTATAAAAACCTTGCAGGCGGTGGAATGGTGCTTGGTGCCCTTGAAAACAGTGATCTTTTTATATCTGATTCTGAGCAGCTTGACCAAGATGTTTACCTGTTTTTATTTTCCGACGGGATTGATGAATCAGAATTGATGAATGCTGTGGGAAATATGCCGCAGCTTTTTGATGCAGCCTCAATAAAAGGGATTTGTCAGCATCTTATGGACAATATATTGGAGAAAAAGGAACCAGAAGATGATTTAATACTCCTATGTGTTCATAATAAAGCGAAATGTGACACCTCCAATCTGAGTTCAGAATTTTTATCAACCTACGAGGAAGTTGACCGAGCATGCATCTGGGTAGGACAAAAGCTGACTGATGATGCCATACCAAATGGGAATGACAAGGATCTTGTTCTTTTGTGCATCCGGGAGGGTCTCCTTAATGCAGTGGAGCATGGGAATAATTACAAATCAACTGCTCATTTTGAAGTGAGTCTTGATTTTACAGATCACCAGTTAAGGATAAACATCTCAGACGAAGGCAGAGGATTTAATCTAAAGGAAAATTTACTCAAATCAGATGATTTAACAATGACACAGATTGGAAAACGGGGATTAAGCTTTATGAATTCAATTGCACATAAAATTGTTGTTAAAGGAAGAAGAGTGACCCTGATTTTTAATAAAATAAAAATATAAGCCTCCATGGGGCAAATAATAGAAACAAAAAAACAAAGATAGACTTTTTTTTAGCATAACAGGCAAGGAGAAATCAAAATGATAGATCAAAACGAGTTGGTAAGAGTTTTTGTTAAAGAATCCCAGGTGCATCTGGAATCAGTTGAATCTGAGCTGCTTGAGTTACAAACAAATATCGACAATATTGATTTGGATGTTTTAAATGGTATCTTTCGAAGTATTCACAGTATAAAAGGGGCTTCCGGGTTTTACCGGTTTGGAAAAATCGGCGAATTATCATATGGGATGGAAAATTTACTTTCCCAGTTGCGGTATGAAAAAATAAAAGTCGATCCCAAAGTAATTGATGCCCTTTTGACTGGCAGGGACGCTCTCAAAAATATGTTGGATGATATTGGGAAAAGTGATGAGTATGATATCAAAAAAGAGTTAAAGCTGTTGACAAAGTATTTAAAATCGGAAAATGAACCCGTCAGGATGGTCAGGGTTCAAGAAGAACTCGGACAGGGACAACAAAACAAAGAATTTGAAATATCTGAAGAAAAATTAGCACTTTTTGTGAAAGATGGTCAATCACTTTACACTTTAAAATTATTTTTAAAAAAAGACCTTACCCAAGAGGGGAAAACACCCTTTGATTTAATCAATGCCATTAATACCAATGGTGAGTTTATTGAATCCAGCCTTGATATTGACAATATCCAGGGCATTGCCGATTGTCTGGAAAACGATCTCTCCTTTGTGGTGCTTTTTGCAACCGATATGAAATCTGACATGATTCCAGGGGCACTGAATATCGCTAAAGACCGTGTTACAGCTATTGACATGAAAGAAGATGGGATTCAAAAGGATACACTTTTCCTGGAATCTAAAACAGATCTGGTGGCCAGTCAAATTGAGAAATTAAGGGATTCTTTTTTAAAAAAACTTAAGGCAAATCCAAATGTTTCAAAAGTTGTGTTCAAAGCCGATCACATTGAAACCGTGGATTCCCTGGGAGTTAATCTGATTATCGGCATATACCGTCAGGTGAATTCTGAATCCAAAACATTTGAAATTACCGGAGCAGGAGAAAAGTTTTTAAAGGTTGCGAATTTTTTCCAGCTTCCAGCACTTTTCAATATAACCGGCATACCCTAAAGGGCAGAAACCGGCCGGAGCGTGATCATGCATCGGCCACAACAAATTTAGAAAGTCTATCATTGCAGTCGTTTGCATGGACTTTCATATAAAAATAACAAGGAGCATACAAAATGATGGACCAGGATGAATTGATTGGAGTCTTTATTGAAGAATCCATGCAGCACCTGGAATCAATTGAGCCTGATTTGCTTGAGATGGAAAAAGATATTGATAATATTGATTCCGAAATCGTAAATGGCATATTTCGAGCTGTTCACAGTATAAAGGGAGCATCCGGGTTTTTTGGATTTCAAAAAATAGGGGAACTGTCCCATATTATGGAAAATCTGCTCTCTCTGCTGCGGGAAGGAAAGATGAAGGCAAGTTCCGAGCTAATTGATGCACTTTTTGCAGGCGTTGATGCACTAAGAGCCATGTTTGATGATGTGACGACCAGTGATCAGTTTGATATACAAACTGAAATTGATCAGCTGGCCAATATTTTAAACCCGGTGGAAGAACCGTCCAAAATTGTAACAGTTAAAGAAAAGTTAGAAAGCGGAAAACAAGCCAAAACATTTGATATCCAGGAAAGCAAGTTAGATAGATTTACAAAAAACGGGCAGTTTCTTTACACCATAACCGTTTATCTGAAAAAAGATTTAACAGATAAGGGAAGAACGCCCCTGGATTTAATCAACGCCATTGTCTCCACGGGTGAGTTAATTGAATCCAGGCTGGGTATTGAGATGATACAAGGACTTTCCGATTGTCTGGAAAATGAGATAACTTTTGTGTTTGCTTTTGCAACCATCCTGGAAGAAGACCTGATTCCAGTGGCACTGGATATCCCCCAGGACAGGGTTATCGTTATTGATATAGAAGCACACAAACAAAAATATGGGCCGGACAGCGTCAAAGACCTTGTTTCAAAAAAGATGGCTAAGGTCAAAAAGCCGGAACCGGTTTCTAAAGTGAACCCAGAAAAAGATCCTGTGATTAAAAAAGAATCATCCAAAACAGTCTTGCCGAAAAAGCAAAAAAAAACAAGCACGGAGCCTGAATTAAAAATCTCACATCATATTCAGACCGAAGAAAAAATCAAGGTGGGAGTCAATTTTTTAAACGATCTCGTTAATCTGGCAGGTGAAATGGTTTTGGGAAGAAATCAGCTTAATCAGATTGCCATTCCTCTGGTGAAAGATGCACCAGGGCTAAATCCGGCTATTCAGCATATCAGCCGCATTACCACAGAAATGCAGGAAAAAATAATGCAGATGAGAATGCAGCCGGTCTCAATGATATTTGGTAAATTTCAACGGATTGTACGGGATTTGGCTAAAAACTTAAATAAAGAGATAAAACTTGTCACCTATGGGGAAGATGTAGAACTTGACAGATCAATTATCGAAGCATTGTCCGATCCTTTGACCCATCTTATTCGTAACAGTGTTGATCATGGTATTGAATCATCTGAGGATCGGGAAAAATTCGGTAAACCTAAAAAAGGCACCATTGAACTTAAAGCATACCACCAGGCCGGTCATGTTTATATCGATATAATTGACGATGGAGGGGGCATTGATTGCCCATGGATAGGTGAGAAAGCAGTTGAAAAAGGATTAATTACCAAAGAGCAAATGAAGGAGATGGGAGAAAAAGAGCTGGCAAAACTTATTTTCAAACCCGGATTTTCAACTGCCAAACAGGTGTCATCCGTGAGCGGCCGCGGGGTTGGCATGGATGTGGTTCTGACCAATATTAACCAACTGGGAGGAACCGTTGATATTGATACCACGCTTTATGAAGGGACCACCATCAGCCTGGTTCTGCCGCTGACACTGGCCATTGTATCCGGGCTTGTGATTTGTACGGGCGAACAGTTTTTTGTCCTGCCCGAGGCCAATATTGACGAACTGGTCCGAATCAAACCCGATGAAATCGAAAACCGTATCAACTTTGTCCAAAACTCGCGTGTGCTGCGCCTGCGGGACATGCTGCTGCCTTTGATTTCACTTGCGGATGTGCTGCTGGGGTTGAATCAGGATCAGGCAGGGAGCAGCACCCTTGAAAACCGGATAGAACCGGTAAGGGTACTGGTTATTAAACACGGGACATCCCGGTTCGGGCTCATGGTTGATGCGGTGGAGAATATTGAAGAGATTGTGGTCAAGCCCCTGCCGCGCTATCTTAAAAACCAAAAATGTTTCAGCGGGGCCAGTATTATGGGTAATGGCTCTATTTCTCTGATTCTCGATGTGGTGGGGCTGTTTGAAAAAGCCGGACTTCATCATATTGATTTAAAAAAGCAGAATGAAAAAACCAGAATTGAAACGAGAAAAGATGAGAAAGACCTCCAGACATTGCTTTTGTTTAGTAACAATACCTCTGAAAAATTTGCTCTGCCTTTGGAACTTATTACACGCATTGAAAGGGTAAAATCATCCAGTATTGAAAAAGTAAAAGGCCAGCAATATCTCCAATACCAGGGTGATAAACTGCGGCTTATTTATCTGGAAGATTATCTGCCGGTGGAGCAGCCGGACAGATCAAAAGAGGATACCATCTGCGTTATTGTTCCAAAACTGATGAAACATCCCCTGGGTATTGTGATCAGTGCTGTGGAGGGAACAATCCAAACCATAGTGGATATTGATACAAAATCAATCATGTCACCTGGTCTTTTTGGATCAGCTATATTGAAAGATAAGATCACTCTGTTTCCTGATATGTACACTCTTTTTGAGTTGGCTGCCCCGGAATGGTATGGAAGTGAGCCGGTTTCAAAAAATCATGGAACCACCTCAAAACGTATCCTGCTTGTGGAGGACACCCCGTTTTTCCGGATGGTTGAAAAAGATTACCTGGTCTCTTCAGGCTATGAAGTCCTTGAAGCTGAAAACGGCAGACAGGCTCTTGCCATTCTGGCTGAAGAACCGGTTGATGCAGTTATCTTAGATATTATCATGCCGGAGATGGACGGTTGGGAAACCATTCGTGCCATTCGATCTAATAACCGGTTAAAAGATCTACCCGTGATGGCCGTAACATCACTTGCAGATGATATTGATGCAAAAAAGGGTCTGGAAGAAGGATTTACCCAATGGGAAGCAAAATTGAACAAAGAGCGTCTGCTGGAAAAACTTTCCAGAATGTTAACTCTTGAAAAGGAGGCTGTAGTATGAATCGGCAAATCACGACATTTATCCTGGGAGATACCCGAATAGGGATTGATATTCTTCTGGTCAAAGAGGTGTACCGTCATATGTCCATAACGCCCATTCCGGATTCACCTCCTCAACTCAAGGGGTTGATGAATCTTAGAGGGCGTGTTGTGACAGTCATTGATCTTAATGTATGCCTGAACCGGCCTTCAACTGATAATATAGAGACCAGCCGGCTTCTGGTTTTGAAAACCGATGAAGAGATCGAAAAATATAAAGCAGCCGGTTTTCTGGAAAACATCTTTTTAGGAGACGATATTGTAGGATTACTGATTGATCAAATGGATGATGTCATCAATATACAGGATTCGGATATTTTTCCCGCACCACCCAATCTGGATGAAGTTGAAGAAACATTGGTCAAAGGGGTGATAAAGCAGGAGTACCAACTCATTATCATTCTTGATGTCAATGCAGTCCTGGAAAAAATCATGGCGGTCTGCGACAGCACCAGCACACAAGAAGGTCTAATTTAAGCAGACCGGAGTCCCTCGCTTGCAGGACCGGAGTCCCTCGCTTGCAGGACCGGAGTCCCTCGCTTGCAGGGACTTCGGCGTGGAGTGAGGGAGTCCCTGCAAGCGAGGAACTCCCTTCACCGGCTGCGGGGTTTAAGCAGACCGGAGTCCCTCGCTTGCAGGGACTTCGGCGTAAAAATGGTACTATATAACAATATATTAATTTTTATAAATGGAGGTACAATGATTTCTTTAAACGACATTAAAATGAAACCCAAACTTATCACACTTTTTTTGATTGCAGGCTTGATACCCATTGCTATTGTAGGATTCTGGAGTAATTTTCAAGCTAAAAATTCATTAATGGACAAGACCGACCAACAGTTGATTTCCATGAGGGAACTTAAAAAAAAACAGATTGTAAGTTTTTTTGATGAGCGCAAAGGAGACATGGGTGTTTTAATGGAAACCGTGGCTACCTTGAGAAGAGAAGCTTTTGACAAGCTTGGAGCCATACAGCTGTCAAAGAAAACAGCAATAGAAACCTATTGTGATGACATGTTTATGAAAATGAGTATATTTGCAGGCAGCAAAGATGTCAGTTTACTTTATGACAAGCTTATGATCTATCACAATGATATGAACACCTCTCCAACCGGTAACTATGACGTGTCCACGCAGAAGTATCAGCAGATATGGGAGACACTTGGTGCACCCATAAAAGAATTTTATGAGGCCAGTGGAGTTTATGATGTCTTTCTTCTCTGTGCAAAACACGGCCATGTCATGTACTCAGCTGCAAAGGAAAGCGATCTTGGGGAGAATCTCGGTCATGGGAAATACAAGGATTCAGGACTTGGTAACCTCTGGGCAAAGATTGTAAATTCCGGTAAGCCTTCTATTGTAGATATGGTGCCCTATGCTCCAAGCAATGGTGATCCAGCCATGTTTGCAGGCTATCCAATAAAGGACAAATCAGGGTCAGTGACCGGTGTTATTGCATTTCAGCTGCCTCTTGATCAGATAAACAAGGTCATGAACACAAGGTACGGCCTTGGCCAGACCGGAGAATCCTATCTTGTGGGTGCGGATAAATTGATGAGGTCAGACTCTTTTTTTGATCCAGAAAACCATACTGTAAAGGCAAGCTTTGGCAATCCGGATAAAGGCCGGGTGGCCACGGAAGCATCACAAGCTGCCCTGGCTGGTAAGAGTGGACAGGATGTAATCCTGGATTACAATGGCAAGCCAGTGCTATCCTGCTATGCCCCCCTTAATATAATGGATCTGTCCTGGGCCATTATTACGGAAATTGATGTGGCAGAGGCTTTCAGCCCCAAAGATGAGCAAGGAAATTATTTCTTTGAAAAGTATACACAAATTTATGGATATTATGACCTTTTTCTGATAAATTCCGATGGGTATTGCTTCTTTAGTGCTGCAAAGGAAGCAGATTACCAGACCAATTTAGCAAATGGTAAATATGCAGATTCCGGCCTTGGCAAGCTTTTCAGAAAACTGATAAATTCAAAAAAATACGGTATGGCTGATTTTGCTCCCTATGCTCCGAGTAATGGTGAACCGGCAGCTTTTATTGCCCAGCCTGTTTTACATGGGGGAAAAGTTGCGATAGTTGTTGCTTTGCAGCTTTCCTTAGATGCCATAAATGGAATCATGCAGCAGAGAGAAGGCATGGGAGAGACTGGAGAGACCTATCTTGTCGGTCCTGACAAACTGATGAGATCAGATAGTTTTCTTGATCCGGCTAATCATACGGTAAAAGCCTCATTTGCCAATCCTTCAACCGGAAGTGTTGATACTGAGGCAAGCAATCTTGCCCTGTCCGGCAAAGAAGGCACTAAAATTATCAAAGATTATAATGGAAATTCTGTTCTCTCGGCTTTTACCCATTTAAAGGCGGGAGACATTACCTGGGCTCTGATTTCAGAGATAGACGAATCCGAGGTGCTCAGACCTGTAAAAACCCTTAGAAATTCTATCATTATAGTGGGCTTTATCATTGCCCTGATTGTTGCAGCAGGTGCATATTTTATTGCCCGGATGATTTCCACACCATTGCTAAAAGGGGTTGAATTTGCAAGCTCAATAGCCAAAGGTGATCTGACAGTGGAAATTGATGTTGACCAGAAAGATGAAATAGGTACACTTGTCCAGGCACTAAAAGACATGGTGACAAGCCTGCGTGATATCATGAGGGAGCTTACCGATACCACCAATAATCTGTCCGGATCTTCCGAAGAACTCTCTTCGGTTTCCGCACAAATGGCATCATCGGCAGAAGAGATGAATGCCCAGTCCGACACGGTTGCTGCGGCAGCCGAACAGGTATCAGCCAGTGTCAGCACCGTGGCTTCTGCGGCAGAAGAGTCCAGTTCATCTGTTTCCAATATTGCGACCATGACCGAAGAGATGTCGTCCACTTTTTCAAATGTTGCTGAATCTGCCCATCAAACTGCTGAAAATGTTCAAAACATGGCCACAGACAGTGATTCCATATCCACAGGGATTAATACTGTGGCAGCGGCAATTGAAGAGATGACAGCTTCCTTAAATGAAGTGGCCAAAAGTACACACCAGGCCAACCAGGTATCACATAGCGCTGATCAGGCAACTAACGAGATAAATGATAAAATGGAAGGCCTGGTCACTGCATCCAGGCAGATTGGCAAAGTCGTAGGTGTGATTAAAGATATTGCAGACCAGACCAATATGCTGGCACTCAATGCAACCATTGAAGCTGCAGGAGCCGGTGAAGCAGGTAAAGGGTTTGCCGTTGTTGCTGGTGAAGTTAAAGAACTTGCCAAACAGTCTGCAGACGCGACAGATGAGATTTCAGGACAAATCGAACAGATTCAAAGCAGCACAAATGCAGTGGTGGACGCAATCTCTGGAATCAGTAAGGTGATTAAAGAGATTGCCGGTATAAATGAAACCATTGCCTCGGCTGTTGAAGAACAGACCTCCACTGCCGGGGAAATTTCACAATCTATGGTAAATAATGCCCACACAGTAAAAGAAGTTGCCGATAATGCCGGTGCATCAGCCGAGTTGGTCAATGAGATAGCCAGATCCACGGATGAAACATCAACCGTGGCATCTGACGTGGCCCGTCATGTAGGTGAGCTGTCAGGCGGTATTAAGGAAGTGGCCCAGTCTTCAGTTGAGGCTGCCAGGGGTGTCAGTGATATTTCCCAGAATATTGCCGGTATCAGCACTGCCTCAAAGGAAACCGCCATCGGTGCAAGCCAGACCAATGAGTCTTCAACAGAACTGGCAAAAATGGCAGCATCGTTGTCAGAGCTTGTCAAACGGTTTAAATTATAACTGCCATGGGCAGCCCTGGTGGTCTAAGTCTGCACACAACAAATGATGAAGGGCAGCCACAGGGGGTTGCCCCTACGGTCATGAACCAATCGGCAACCGCGAATGGTAGGGGCAGGCCCCTGTGCCTGCCCGTTGCCCCTGGTTTGCCAGGACTTTCATATAACTGCCACGGGCAGCCTTGATGGTTTAAGTCTGCACACAACAAATGATGAAAGTTACACTCCTGGTTTGCCAGGACTTTCATATAAACTCTTAACACATTGGTTGTAAGAGCAGTGGAGGTTGAAGCAGTATACTTTTATTGTACAATGTAAGGGATCTTCCAAAAAAGAATCCACGCATCTTGCTTGTCTTTTTGCCCGTCTCCTGCGTTGCACCAATGGGACATATTAAGGATTAGAAATACTAAAATGAACGAAAATTTGAAAACTCTTGTAGTAGATGACACCATTTTCTATAGGAAACTATTGTCAAATCTTATAGAAGAGATGAAGGGCATTGATTTGATGGGTGTGGCTTCCAATGGTAAAATTGCTATGCAGAAAATTGAATTGTCTGCCCCTGACCTGGTTCTGATGGATGTGGCCATGCCTGTGATGGATGGTATAGAAGCCCTGGAAAAGATCATGGCGAATCATCCGGGCGTGGATGTGATTATGGTCAGCGGTGTTGACAGGGAAGCTGCCGGCCTGACTGTTAAGGCTCTGGAGATTGGAGCTATGGACTTTGTCTCCAAGCCTAAGGCAGCATCACCTGACGCTGCTGTTGCGGAACTTAAGGTTGAATTGACCCCCTTAGTTGCTTTAGCTAAAACAAGAAAATATTCCCGGGAGGCACAAAGGCTTTCCGGGAATAAAACAGCCGGGACTCCAGTTACGGAGAAATTCAGGAATATTGAAAGATCATCTGGTGTTGTCCGGGCAAAACCTGAAAGTATGCTCAAAATCTCAACCAGAAATAAGAAGGATATTCCAAAAATTGATCTGGTGGCCATTGGTGTCTCCACAGGAGGCCCCAATGCCCTGAAACAGATTATTCCCAAAATCAGCAAAGACCTTCCAGTACCGATCCTGACGGTTCAGCATATGCCCCCTATGTTCACCGCAACCCTGGCCGAAAGCCTGGACAATGTCTCATCCATCAGCGTAGTAGAGGGGAAGGCTGAGCAGTCCGTAGAAAATGGAGTCATGTACATTGCGCCGGGTGGACGTCACATGGTAATAAGAAAAGGTGGGAATTCAGGTATTAAACTGGGTCTTGTGGATACACCTCCGGTACACAACTGCCGGCCGGCTGTTGATGTGCTGTTCCGATCCATTGGTATGGTCTTTGGCGGGAATGTATTGACAGTCATACTTACAGGCATGGGTAATGATGGTAAGTCTGGTGTGGCGGCTATTCGCAGAAAAGGCGGATATTCACTGGTACAGGATAAAAAGACGTGTGTGGTTTGGGGAATGCCCGGAGCAGTGGTGGAGGCCAATGAAGCTGATGAAATAGCTGCCCAGGACCAGATTGCAGACCGGATTATGGAAATCGTAAAAAAAGGCAGGTCATGATGCTTAAGGTAAATCAACTGGAATATGCCCTTATGCAGAAATATATTGAGGAGCAGTGCGGCATACGCCTTGAAAAAGGTAAAGAATATTTAATTGAGTCCAGGCTCACGGATCTGGTTATTGAGAATGGCTGCAAATCTTTTAAGGAGTTCCATTCAAAAGCCCAGTCAGATTCTTCCGGGAAACTTAGAGATCGTATTGTCGATGCCATGACAACCAATGAAACCCTCTTTTTCAGGGATAACAGTGCCTGGGAATATATCAAGGAGGTTGCAGTTCCCATGCTTCTGGACAAAGCTGAAAAGGGTGAAAAGGCCAGAATATGGTCAGCCGCAGCCTCAACAGGCCAGGAAGCATATTCATTATTGATGCTGCTGCATGATATGGTCAAAACACGGGGCAAGCCCGATTTGCTGGACAAAATTGAGATTATCGGGACTGATATTTCCACTTCTGCTCTTTTTCTGGCTATTTCAGCAAGGTATGACTCAATGAGTGTAGCACGAGGTACGCCCCAGGATAAGAAAAAAAACTATTTCACACAAAACGGCAATGTATGGGAATTTGATCAGGTATTAAAAAAACGGGTGACATTTAAGCAATTTAATTTACAAAATAATTTTAGATCCCTTGGAGTATTTGATCTTATCTTGTGTCGGTATGTGGCTATTTATTTTTCCAATCTGTTCAAGCGGGAGCTGTTTTCAAAAATGTCCCGGGCACTCAAGCCCGGATGCGTTCTCATGCTTGGTGCAACAGAATCACTCAGGGGATTATCTAAAGATTTTAAGATAATGTATCATAAAGATGCTGTAATCAATGAGAAGCTTTAAGCTTTAGCTTTAGCTTTAGGAGGGAAAAAGTATGCAGATATTATCAATAGATGATTCAAAAATCATACGCCAGACCATTCAGAATTTAATAGAGGTGATAGGTGTGAAGTTTTTGCAGGCTGAAGACGGTGAAAAAGGGCTGGCAAAAATTATTCAAATCATCGGTATAGCAAACCTGGAGGATATATGAGAGATAAAATACTGAAATTGATTGAAAAAAGAGGGGATCTGCCTGCTTTTCCCGATATTTTAATCAAACTTCAAAAAGTATTGGATAATCCTGACACAGGCATTGCCGAAATTTCAGGATTAATTGAGCTGGACCCGATATTGGCTGGAAATATCTTGAGAATTTCAAACAGTGCACATTACCGCACAGGATATCAAGAGATTGATACCCTGACAATGGCAGTAAATAAACTGGGGCTGGAAAGAATCAGACAACTGGTCTTTTCTTTAAAAATCAGTAAGCTGTTTTCCAAAGTAGAATTAATTAATCCATTGCAATTCTGGAAACATGGCCTTGCAGTGGCAAACTTTACCCAGATGCTCAGCCGATATGCAGATGTTTCGCCAAAAACACAAAATATTGCACATCTTTCCGGTTTGATGCATGATATTGGAATCATGGTCTTGTGCTATCTCATACCGGATGAATACTCTGCATTTTTAAAGAATTTGAGTAAAGATGAAATTCCATTTGAAAAACAGGAGATAAAAGCGTTTGATATAGATCATCAAGAGGTTGGCGCAAGATTTATTAAAAAATGGTGGAATGTTGATGAACAAATTATCCAGGCTGTCAGATATCATCATTTCCCTTTTACAGGTACACAAAAAGAAAAACAGTGCCAGCAACTGGTTCATCTGGCCAATGGCATCTGTATCTCATTCGGGCAGTCAAATGGCGTGGAGTGTTTTAGTGAAGTGTTTAACACAGGTGCCTGGGAAGCCTTGGGGTTGTCATTGGATGATGCGGAAAAAATTATGGCAGATGTTCAAGTATCTGTTAATCAGGCGGTGGAACTTTTAGGATGATCAAGAAGGGAAAGATGCGTAAATCAATAATTGCAGAAATGTTCAAAAATCTTATACAGAGTAAAAAAGGACTGAAAAAAAAGGAACTGGAGCAAGAACTCAAGAATGAAATCGAATTCAATCTTGCCCTGGCAGATCTGACCCAAAAAGTAATCTCTGCAAAAAGTATTGAAGAAGTCTCCAGATTTGTGCTGGAGCAAGCTAAATATTTTACTAAAAGCCCCATGGGGTTTGCGGGTTATATTGATGACAAAACCGGTCATCTGGTGGCACCAACGCTTATGGATGATGTGTGGGAAAAATGTGAGATGCAGGACAAGAGTTATGAATTTATTGAATTTGTCGGATTATGGGGCTGGGTGCTTAAAAACAAAAAGCCTTTGTATTTGAACACTATTGAAAATAATCCAAGATCCACAGGGACACCCAAAGGTCATGTCCCCATTAAAAGATTTTTGTCAGTACCCGCCCTCATGGACGGGGAACTTCTCGGCCAGATTGCCTTAATCAACTCATCTGATAATTACAGTGATAAGGATATCGAGATCCTTGAGAGGATATCCAACCTTTATTCCATTGCCATCCACCAGAAAAGAATGTTCAAAGCCCTTAGCAAATCAAAAAAAACAGCTGATGCAGCCAATCTTGCAAAAAGTGAATTTTTATCCAATATGTCCCATGAAATCCGGACCCCCATGAACAGTATCCTCGGATTTTCAGAACTGCTCCAGAATATGGTCTCGGATCCGAAACAAAAATCATATCTGAATTCAATATATTCCAGTGGGGAATCATTATTAAAAATTATCAACGATATACTTGATTTGTCCAAGATTGAGGCCGGCAAATTACAATTTGATATAAAATCAATGAACCTTCATTCTCTATTTACAGAGATCCATCAATTGTTTTTGATCCAGGTTTCTCAAAAAAAAATAGACTTTGTCTTTGATATTGATAAGAACATATCCTATAATCTGTTTTTAGATGAACTGCGTTTAAAACAGATATTAACAAATTTAATTTCCAATGCCGTGAAATTTACAGATATTGGCTATATTAAAGTTTGTGCCCGGCAGGTTCTAAATGACAATAAGACCATTGATCTATTATTGAGTGTTGAAGATACCGGCATTGGTATTGTTTCCAAATTTCATAAAAAAATATTTGAACCCTTTAAGCAGAAAGATGGTCAGGATTCTAAAAAGTTCGGAGGAACAGGCCTTGGCCTGTCCATTACCAGGAGCCTGGTTGAAATGATGGGGGGTAAAATTTCTATAGCCAGTGAAATAAATAAAGGGAGTACTTTTACCATTTTTTTAAAACAGGTTAATATCGGGTCAAAACTTTCCATGGGAAGCACTCACAATCTTATTGCTGATGATACTGCATCTGGTCAGTTAAAAAAATCCTCTGGAATAATAATTTCAAAAAAGATGGCTTCAAAAATTCCGGTAATTTTAGAGTTATTGGAAAACCCAATGATGATTGAATGGGAATCCATTAACCAGAATCATCATTTGCCGGATATAGAAAGGTTTGCAAACTCCATCAAAAAACTGGGGGAAAAATATCAAATCAAAAAAATAATTAAATATGGTGAAAAATTGCTTTTTTATGTCAATAATTTTGATATTGAGAATATACAAGCCAATCTAAAAAATTATCATGATTTAATCAAACAGATAAAAACATTTTCAATTGGGGAGGATGCCTGATGCCGGACTTTAATCCAAAATTATATAAATTGTTAATTGTTGATGATGTTTCAAAAAATATCCAGGTACTTGGAAGCATATTGCGTAATCATGGTTATCAGATATCTTTTGCAATGGATGGCAAAAGGGCACTTGATCTCACTTCAAAGGAAAAATATGATCTCATTCTTTTGGATGTTATGATGCCGGAGTTGGATGGTTACGATGTGTGTGCCATATTAAAGCAAGACCCTTTTACACGGGATATCCCTGTTATTTTTCTCACTGCCAAAACCGAAGTCGACAGTATTGTAAAAGGGTTTAAATTAGGAGCAGTGGATTATATTACAAAACCGTTTTATTCCGAAGAATTGCTTTCAAGGGTTAAAACCCATTTGGAACTGAAAACCACCCGGGAAAAACTTGCCCAATCCAATGCTGCCAAAGATATGTTTTTTTCCATCATTGCCCATGATTTAAAGAATCCTTTTCATGCAATGCTCGGTTTTTCCGAACTTTTATTAAGCAGTTTTGACACCCTGGACAAAGGTAAAAAGATAAAGTATATCCAAAATATCTATGATTCTGGAACCAGTCTCTATAAATTACTTGAAAATCTATTACAATGGTCCAGGCTCCAAACCGGGAGCATAGAATGCAATAGAAAAAACATCAACCCTCTGTCAATATTGGAACAATGCCTTAAAACACTTTATTCAAATTCTGCACTTAAAAAGATCAATATTATTAAAAATATTGATCCGGGCATCCAGGCCTTTGCCGATCCAGACATGACAAGACTGATATTTCGGAATCTGATAT
>JAYEHB010000312.1:0-7245 GCA_034659375.1 Thermodesulfobacteriota bacterium | reverse complement strand
CGTATTGAAGGGCATCTTGCCATTCGTATTGAAGTTGAATCACAAAAAATAGTCAAAGCTTTCAGTGCAGGGGAGATGTTCAGAGGATTTGAGACAATTCTTGCGGGCCGTGATCCCATGGATGCCCAGCAGATAACCCAGAGAATCTGCGGTGTCTGTCCTGTATCCCACGGTATTGCCTCGGTTTATGCCCAGGATATGGCCTATGGGATATCTCCTCCTGAAAATGGCAGGATTCTGAGGAACCTGATACAGGGAGCAAATTACATTCAGGACCATATCCTTCATTTTTACCAGCTCTCTGCTCTGGATTTCATTGATATCGCGGCTGTAACCGGCTACACTGGAAAAGATCCAGACCTGAATGAATTAAAATCCTGGGTAAAATCGGAAATTTCATCAAATGCACTGTTCCCTGCAGCACCATTCCTTCCCCGTTACAAAGCAAACTATATTGAAAATTCAGAAATAAACATATCTGCCATAAAAAATTATCTGGAAGCCTTTGACATGCGAAGAGTTGCCCATAAAATGGGTGCTGTTTTTGCAGGAAAACTTCCCCATGCAGCATCAATAGTGCCTGGAGGAGTAACTGTTACGGCCGATGCCAGATCAATTGCATCCTATAGGGAGATGCTTATTCAACTACGTAAATTTATTGACAATGCTTATATTCCAGATATCCTTGCCGTGGCATCTGAGCTGCCTGAATATTTTACCACAGGCAAAGGGTGCAACAATTTTCTTGCCTATGGTGCTTTTCCAGAATCAAGCAGCCGGGCAAGCGATCTGTTCCCCCAGGGAACACTTATTAATGGCAGATACGAACCTGTAAATAAATCACGTATTACAGAAGATGTAAAATTTTCACGCTTTTCATCACCATCAGGAGCTGCTCCTTTTAATGGTGAAACCATTCCTGATCCTGAAAAATACAATGCATACTCCTGGATCAAAGCCCCGCGTTACAACAGAAACGTTATGGAAGTCGGCCCCCTTGCAAGACTTCTGGTGGCTTACCATTCCCGGCAAAATCAGCATCTCTACACAATCATCAATAATTTCCTTAACAAATTAAATATAGCACCGGAACGTCTTGTTTCGGTGCTTGGCCGCCATGCTGCAAGGGCACTTGAATGTAAAATAGTTGCTGATCAGTGTGCAAAATGGATTGACCAGTTAAGACCTGATGAACCATGCTTTAATGATTTTAAAATACCTGAATCAGGAAAGGGCATTGGATTAACAGAAGCATGCAGAGGAGCTTTGGGACACTGGATAAAAATAAAAAATTATAAAATTGATAAATATCAATGTGTGGTGCCAACAACCTGGAACTGCTCCCCAAGAGATGACAGAGGAGTGCCGGGACCAGTTGAACAGGCCCTTGAAGGAACAAAAATTCAAGACGGATCAAACCCCATTGAAGCAGTAAGGGTGGTACGTTCATTTGACCCATGTCTTGCCTGTGCAGTTCATTAACAAAAAAAGGATAGATGAATGGTTAAAATAAACCGCAGAGATTTCATGAAGCAAAGTGCTGCACTTGCCGCTATGATGGGGCTTGGCTCCTTTGCAATACCTGACATTGCAAAAGCAATGCAGACTCTTTCAGCCGCAAATCCTCCTGTTTTATGGATACAGGGCCAGAGCTGTTCAGGATGCTCAATCTCATTGCTAAACAGTGAAAACCCGGGACCGGTGCAATTCCTTACAAGATATATCTCCCTTGTTTCCCATCAAACGCTTTCAACAGCCACTGGTGAAACGTTTCTTGAAACCATGGACAAAAGCATATCCCATGGAGGTTACTACCTGGTTGTTGAAGGAAGCATGCCGGCCGGTATGCCAGGTGCCTGCCTAATGAACCATGAACCTGTAACAGATATAGTTGCAAAAGCCGCCAGAAATGCAAAAGCAGTAATTACACTTGGCACTTGTGCCTCCTTTGGCGGAATACCTGCTGCAGAAGGCAACCCGACAGGCGCTGTAAGTGTACCTGACTTCCTTGATTCCAAACATATAAAAACAGATCTTATAAGGCTGCCCGGCTGCCCGGCTCACCCTGACTGGCTTGTGGGTACCCTTGTTCATATTTTAGGATTTGGCATGCCTGAACTTGACAGAAAAAACCGCCCAAAAATGTTCTATGGAAAGACTATCCATGATCAATGTCCCCGTTTTGCAGATTATGAAAGAGAAAACTTTGCTGAAAAAATCGGTGATCCTGGCTGTCTTTTCAAGCTAGGTTGCTGCGGTCCAATTACATATGCAGACTGCAACATAAGAAAATGGAATTCAGGAACAAATACATGCATAAATGCAGGCGCACCCTGCACTGGCTGTGCATCAGAAAATTATATGGCAAAAAAAGATTTCCCATTATTCAGAAAAAATGAAAAACACTGGCAATAACCGGCATACCCTAACCTGGACAAGCTAAAACCCAAACGTGTTTACGTGTGACCTTCAGGTTATTAATTCTTTTGCCAAAAAAACACGAAAATAAGAATTAAGAAACTAAAGGGCAGAAACTGGCCGGAGCATGGTCATTCTCATCGGCCACAATACCCTAAAGGGCAGAAACCAAAAAATAGAAAGTCTATGATTACAGTCACTTGGACGGACTTTCATATAAAAAGAGAGGAAAACATGAAACTTCATACCAAACTTGGAATCGGTCTTCTTACAGGTATAACCATTGTTGTGGTGGTTGCCCAGTCTCTTCAGTATTTTAATACTTCAAAGTTAATTTCAAAACTTTCTGAAAAAAATATAGAACTCCTTAAAACACGGGAAGAAGGATTTGCAAAAAACATATTTCGTTCTATTGACAGAGCTGTTGCAGACTCCATTGAAAGAGGTGAAATGGAAAAATTTAACAAACTCATCAGGGAACAGAAAGAGATCAAAGGCCTGATTGAATTTTCTCTCTACGGCCAGGCAGGACAAGTCACCCACTCCACAGACAACTCAAATCTTGGTAAAAGCCTGCCGCCGGAGTTGGTTAAAACCATGAAAACAGCAAATGATTTTAAAATGATTTTAAAATGGAAAAAGAGTCACATTGAAATTTATCAACCCCAGATGATTAAACCTGACTGCATCAGATGCCATGCAGACTGGCCAAAACAGGGAATAGGAGGAGTAACTTTTTTAAAACTTTCAACCAGTGCCCTGGAAAAAGCAGAAACCCAGGCTGTTGCAGCCATGGCATCCATGAAACAATCATCTATTACAGGTTCTCTCATTGCAGTATCAGGGATTCTTGTTGTTCTCTCCCTGAGCATGTATATTCTCATTCGCAAGATGGTAAGCAAACCCCTGAAAAAAACAGTGACAATGCTCAAGGATATTGCTGAAGGTGAGGGGGATCTCACCAAACGGCTTAAGGTGGTCTCAAAAGATGAAGTGGGCGATGTTGCAAACTGGTTCAATCTTCTCATGAAAAAACTCCAGAAAATCATTAAAGATGTTACAACAGAGACAAAAACCCTTAAACAATCATCAGAGAACTTTGCTTCCATTGCAAGTGATCTGGCAGATAAATCCCATGAAATGAACAATCAATCGGAAGAGGCAGCAAAATCAACTGAACTTGCTTCCAACAGTATTGCAAATATTAAAACATCAATTAATGCTGTCAGTAATGAGGTGGATGAATCTGTTGCAACATCAGAATCTCTGTCTCAAAAGCTAACCGCCGTTAAGAACTCCACAGATGAGGTATCTGATAATATTAATGCAATAGCATCTTCTGCAGAAGAGATGTCTACAACAATGAATTCAGTTGCAACAGCAACTGAACAGATGTCAAATTCTGTTTCATCAAGTGCAACCTCCATTGAAGAGATGTATGCATCCTTAAATGAAGTATCAAAAAGCTCAGGCCGTGTTGCCAATGTCTCCAGCGAGGCTGCAGAAAAAGCTGATCAAACCTCAATTATTGTAAACAAACTTGGAACAGCAGCAGAGGAGATTGAAGTGGTGGTTGATCTGATCAAAAACATCGCATCCCAGACCAATCTGCTCTCTTTAAATGCTGCAATTGAGGCAGCAGGAGCAGGAGAGGCCGGTAAAGGTTTTGCTGTTGTGGCAAACGAGGTTAAAGAACTTGCCAAGCAGACTTCAGGTGCAACGGAAGATATTCGTACCAAGGTAAGCTGGATACAGTCAAATACCCAGGAAGCCATTGAAGCTATCTCTCTGATAGTGAAGGTCATAAAGGAAGTTGATGAGCTTATAACATCCATTGCATCGGCAGTTGAACAGCAGACTGCAACCACCAATGAAATTTCCACCACCATAACTGAAACAGCAAACAGTGCCAGTGAAATTTCCAGCAATGTGTCAAGTGCTGCAGAAGCTGCCAATGATATCACAAAAAGTGTTGTTGTGGCTGCCGGGGAAGCTTCATCAATAGCTGAGAACATCGAGGATGCTGCAAATTCAGGCAATAATGTTAAAACAGCTTTTAACGAAGTCTCAAACAATGCAGGTGAAATTGTAAACGAGATCAATGCAGCAGCAGAAAGAATGGATAATGTCCTGACCAGTGTCAAAACAGTTCATTCAGCAGCACAGACCACAAACACCAGTGCAGAAAAAATCAATGTCTCTGCAGATGATTTAAAAAATCTCTCAAAAAAAATACAGGCAGTCATGGAGCAGTTTAAAGTTTAACAATAAGATCATTTACATTATAAGCCGAATATTTACACTTTAAACTGTGATATTATTGATTGAAGTCCCTTAGAGAGAGAGGCAAGATCTTCTGCCTGATCTTTAATCTCCTTGATGCCATGGGCTGATTCTTTTACAGCACTGTTTGTCTGGGTTGCATATTTTACAATATTCTCTGTACCGGATGAAGC
The DNA here is from genome assembly GCA_034659375.1 of Thermodesulfobacteriota bacterium. Taxonomy (GTDB): domain Bacteria; phylum Desulfobacterota; class Desulfobacteria; order Desulfobacterales; family Desulfobacteraceae; genus DATFJZ01. The sequence continues at coordinate 2,371 of JAYEHB010000312.1, read as the reverse complement.
CATGGCAACATCTTTTGCAATGAGATCAGAACCTTTGGATACCTGCTCCAGATTTAATGCAATCTCCTTTACTGACAGGACTGTCTCCTCGGAATTACCACTGAGCTCTTCAGCAGCCTTGGCTGTTGAACTTATACTGCTGGAGATCTCATTGATTGTTGCAGTCTGTTCTTCAACGGCCGAGGCAATGGTTCCCATAATGGAATTAATCGTATTTATGACATCAACTATGGATTCAATGGCATCCACTGCATTTTGGGTATTTGCCTGCATACCTTCTATCTCTTCACGTATCTCTATGGTTGCACCAGAAGTCTGCTTGGCAAGTTCTTTAACCTCATTTGCCACAACAGCAAATCCTTTACCTGCTTCCCCGGCTCCTGCTGCCTCAATTGCAGCATTTAAAGAGAGCAGATTTGTCTGGGACGCAATGCCGCTGATCAGAACAACAACCCTTTCAATATCAGTTGCTGCATTTCCAAGCTGATTAACAATGGTGGATGTGGTTGCTGCCTGATCTGCTGCCTTATCAGTAATAGCTGCACCTTTGCCTGAATTACTGGCAACTTCGTTAAGCGATGCATACATCTCTTCTATGGCCGAGGCTATAGAAGTTGTGGAGTCAGAGACATCTTTCATTTTATCTCCAACATCAGTAACATTTTTTGATACTTCAGTGGATGAAACTGCAATTGCATCGATCTGTGAACTTATCTCTTCCGAGGCTGATGAAATATTTCCGATATTTTCAGATGTATTGCAAGTCTCGCTGGTTGTACTGTCCGAAAGAGCCTCCATATGGGATGAAGATTCTGCAAGAGTTGTTGAGATATCCGTAAGCTGTGCAGACGAACCTGAAATTGTAACCGAGGTCTCTGCAAGATTTTCCATGAGTTTACGCAGTTTTTCAGCCATATTCCCCATGGCTTCAGCCATGATTCCTATCTCATCATGGCCCCTTTGATGAAGCAGGGTAGAGTCCATGGCGGCGGTAAGATTTCCAGCACCAATCTCTTCTGCAAAATCAGCACACAGTGTAAGGGGTTTAAGCATCTTCACCATTGATACCCATAATATTAGAATAGAAAGAATTAAAGCCAAAACTGCTATTATACCTATCTGGAACAGGGTCTTCTGTCGATGTGACGTTACTGAAGCTCCAAGAATAGTTCTGACCTCTGAGATACCGTTAAAATTCTCTTTTGTCACAGAGTTGATATTATGTTTAATTTTTTCTTTAACTGCCATGGACTGCTCTGCAACGACATCTCTTATATGCTCTGAATTTTCTTTTATCTGATTTTGAAAACTCTTTGACAGAATCTCTATTTCCCTGCTTATTTCAGCTCTGCTGATACAGATAATTATGGAACCAAGGGGTTTGCCGTAATACTCAAGGACCTCTTTTTTTATCAATATACCAGGATCTGTTTTTGAAGCTGCAAGTATTTTTTGAATCCCTGTATCTCCTTTACCTCTGTTTAAAAACTCTCTTACTTTTGGATCAGTGGGATTTATGTAACTTGGATAGGGTGCTCCCTTTTCATCAACAAACAGTGCAAATACAATGGCTTTTGTTTTACTGGCAGCCTTGCTGTATTTAACCAGATCATTGAACTCCTCGGACATGATGATTGCCGGAGCAACACTTTTAAGAAGATCTATTATTGCCTGGGCTTGTGCCTGGAGCAGCCTCTCCATTCCATTTTGCACACCATCCTCCATGTGGGAAAAATTTTTCCTGGAAGAGTCTGAAAGTTCCTGTACTGCCTGGGTTTTCATATTTTTGAGCAGTTTATCAACGTTTTTTATCATATCATTGAAAAGAGCATCTACGTTTTTTCCTGTTTTTGTAAGAGAAGAATTTATTCCGGCATCCAGTTTTACTGAAAGGCTTTTCTGAATTTTGATTACTGAAAATGTAATGCCTGAAAAGGAGAGTACAAAAATAACAAGAACAACCATTAACAATTTTAATTTAATACTTTTACTGATCGCTGAAAACATATGCATCTCCTGTTTTGTGTTTTACTTTTTTTTATAATATTTTGTTTTTTTATAATCATACATCTGAAAACTGTCTGAATATCCGCTTACTGTCTCACCAGTACCAAGAAAAAGAATCCCCTGGGGAGTAAGCATTTCTGTAATTTTTTCAAAAAGGATCTTTTTAAAGGAATCTGAAAAATAGATAACTACATTTCTAAGCATTATAAAATCAAACTTACCCCATACAGCAGGAAACGGATACTGGAGATTAAAAACAGAAAAATCAATCAACGATTTTACCTTTTCATTCAAAATCCACTTTTTGTCATCTTGTTTAAAAAACCTTTCTCTATAACCATCCGGCAGACCGCGTTGTAAATCA
>JAYEHB010000311.1:0-7257 GCA_034659375.1 Thermodesulfobacteriota bacterium | reverse complement strand
CTATTTTTTTTAATTCCGGGGACACCATACTTAATTATTGACAAATATCACTATTTTTGGTTTATTTTGTTTATGGCACGAATAGCAAGAGCAGTAGCTCCGGGTTTACCCCATCATATCATACAGCACGGCAATAGATGTCAGCAGACATTTTTTTGTGAAGATGATTATGCTGAATACCTGAGTTTAATATCTGAATGCTGCATGAAACATAATGTTGAATGCTGGGCATATTGTCTTATGCCAAATCATGTCCATCTTCAAAGTATGGTGTCCCCGGAATTCAATGATTACAGTCGTTTAAAAGGACTTTCATATAAATGTTAATCATGTACGAATAGCCTTCAATTTTTTTATAGAGATAAATTCTGCTTCACCATTTTTGATCTTTTTTTTCTCTCTTCTATGATTTTCTCATGCCACGCTGGTGTGTCTATCTCACCGTCTTCATACAAAAGTGAATCCCAAATAGCCTCCATGGTTTGAATACGTTCTATTGTACTCATTTTCTTGATTGCAATCGTATCCATTTTTCACCTCGTTTATTAAGTTTATGAAACAGCAAATCTCTTTGTATCAGGTTTGTTTCCAGTTCCTGAAAATTCAACTGCACCAACACAGGATTTGCACAGAGAATAATATCTCACAGTATCTTCTGAATGATCTATGACATCTTCAAATCTGGATTTCATTTTCAAAAATCTGTACTCTGTCATATTTGCACATTCAAATACTGATTTCTGCACTCTTACACCATATCCCTTTAAAATTTTGACAGCTCTGTATCTTGCCCTGTCGTCAACTATATCAAAGCATACAAGCAGAAACAAAGCAAACTCCTTTAAGCTGTAAGCATTTAGAAATCAAGATCCATATTTTCTGAACATCTGATGTTTAAAAATATGTTCTGTTTTTAATCTGCCGTCGGGCTGCACAGATTCTGCAGCCTGACGGTAAGTTGTTGAATAGACAGGAATTAAACCATGTTTAAAGGCAAACTCAACCATGAGATAAGTTGCACCAAAATCACCCTGAACAAGTATTATATCTTCTTTTGCTGCATTTGCCAGAATCCATTTTTTTAACGGGTCAAGATACCTGCTGATAGATTCACTGTCCGCAGGTATCTGTTTCCATATCTGCTTCAGTTTGTCCGGCATTTCAACAAATTCAGTTACACCCAGTGAATGCCTGGCATCGCTTATCTGTTCAGTTGTAAGAATATGATTGAAAACAGAAAACAGTTTTTTTTTAAAACTTAAAGATTTCCTCAGCCCATCAGTCGTTAATGATTTCATCAAGTTTTGTATTACGCTCCCTTATTTTTTTCCATTTTTTCTGACCAACATCTTTTTTGGTCCAGTTTTTATTATCCTGCCAGTGTTTTTTTAACCGTACTGCCACTTCTTTTTTATACTCATCTGAATACTTATCTATGTTCTTATATGCACTGTTTATCTCTTCTCCTGTTACAGAACCGTCATCACATTGAACAAGAAAACGCTCTTCCGGAGTCATTTCTTCAAGTATTTTTTTCTTTTTCTCCTCTTCTTCTTTTAAACGTTTAAGCTCTGCTTTTTTCTCCTGAGCTTTTTTTTCAGCCTCTTTTTCCTCTTTTAGCCGCTGTTCTGCAATTTGAATCTTTTTTTCAGCCTCTTTCACAGATTTTTGCAGGTACTCGTTTTCCCGAATATCAAAATCGTTTTCATTTTTAACTGATATCTCTTCTATACATGACCATCCAAAGGGCAGCAGGTTAGCTGTATCTGGAGATTTGCTCTTTTGAGAAGCAAGCCAGAGGGTAGTTGCATGGTCCATTATTTTTGGTCTGTTACCTCTGCCAAGCATAATTTTTATGCTTCTGTTTCCTTCTATGGTTACAGATTCAGCTCCTGAATGGCGGCCAATTCTCAACGGAATAATTCTATAACCAGTTGTGGGAGCATTTTTGGAAATATTTTCATTTTCCTGAAATTTCACAGGTGGTATTCCTACCCTGGATAACTCTTCATTTTCGCGGATATTTTCGTTGCTATAAAATCTGCCGGTTCCATAAATCAAAGTATCCAGTTTAACAGCTTCTCTGATGCTGCTTTTCTCATGAACATCATTAACAGTAATCTCACCTGTAAAGACAGCTCCCGGCTGAATCACCTCAAAAATCTGATATGGACCTCCTGCATCTTTGTCAGATATTTTCTTTTTTTGATTTACAGCATAAACTATTTTGGTTTTTACATCCCCCACAGGCTGAAAATCAGATACTTTAACCTTACCAAAAGGATCTTCATCTATTTGCCTGTAATTAAGAAGATCTTTTTCAATATCTCTGCCTGATTGTCTCTTCCCCTGGCACAAATGATTAAGATATCCTGTTCGCAAGGAACCTTTTACTGATGAACCAGGAATATAAGGTCTGGTGTCAGACGGTCTGTACGCTGTTCTTGCAATTGTAAATTTGTTCAGTTCCTGATTGATTCTGTGGCTGTTGTTTTCCGGTATCTGCAGAGTTTTTCTATAATGATCCATAAAACCTGTGCAAAGCTCAACTCTTCTTCCTTCAGCCTTTTTGCCCCGGAAAAATTTATACAATTCAAGGATCGATGCAACAGTCCCTTTTTTGCAGATCTGTGACAGCTTTTCCCTCTCTTTTGTTTCAAGCTCAGAAATAAACAGAGATGGATTAAACTGTATCAGATGTTTATTCTCTTCATCTACAACAAAGCCAGTGGGTTCATATACATCGTCACACCCTATATGAACAGGTGAAACAATTTTTATTATACATTTTAAAGTCTCTTTCATTTTTCCCCCAGTTTAATTGGCAGAACAGGTCTCTTCTATTTTTACCCAAGTCTTTATATGAAAGTCCATCCAAACGACTGTAATCATGGACTTTCATTCTTTGTTGTGGCCGATGCGAATGACCATGCTCCGGCCATGCCGGTTATTGGTAAAACAGGAGAGTAGCCCTGAACCACGGTTTTTTCCATGGCTTTTGAAACATTTGCAACTGCCCTGCCAATATACTGTTTTCTCATTCCTGTTTTATCCTCTGGTACAAACACAGCTCCTTCATCAGCCATGATTACAGGATTTTTAAATGGATTGCCGCTGGAAACAAGCATATCGCCATGTTTTCCAAATCTTACAAAGGGGCTGAAAAAAGTTTTTTTAAAAGCCCCTTTTTCCGGCACACAGGGTGCAAGTGTATATAAAGCATCTGCTTTATCGAAATCAGGCGGCTTTACCGGATCTGCCTCGGCAACATCAAATTTTCCCATACCAGCAGTGGCATCTTTGCCAAAACCCCATTTTCCAATGCGCTCCAGCCCTTTTGTGATCCTTTCGATATCTGTTGCATCGTTGTCTATGAGAACAAACAGAACAAGCTCTGTTTCTGGAAGATAATAAAAAACCTCCAGGGAAAATGGAGCAAACATCCCTGTACCTGTGGTGTTTGTCAGCCTGTTAACGGAATTATGGGGCAAAGATACAGTCTGGGTAAGACTTATGGCTTCTGCTTTTCTTAATCTTCTTGCATTTTCATGGGTAGTATCCTGTTGTAATCTGCCCAAAAGCTCCTTGTCAGTATAAAAATCATTCTGCTGAAGGTCTATTCCAAGGCTTGCATCTGTGTGCATCCATTTTTTCTTTTTCATCTCCTTTGCCTGATTGATTTTTTCTTTTTTCCCCAGGGATTTGAATGAGCCAAAATACTCCATGGAAATATCAGGACGTTTTAGAAAATATGAAGAGCCTTTATCTTCTGTTTTGGGATATGCAGATGAAAAAACAGCAAACGGATTTTCAGAATATCTTGATAACTGTTTTTCAAGTCCCTGCTCCAGAAGCTGTGGATCATGGGCAGCCTGCCAGCAGAAATGGCCAAAAATGGTGTCTCCCTTTAACGGAGTTCCAAAACCGGATTGCGGCTGTAGTGTTATTTCATACAGTTCCAATCTTTAACCTCCTTATGAAAGCGGGTTTATTTTGTCAAATCTCTCCGCTGTTTTTGAATCATCAAATTCAAATTTTAACCTGCCGTATCCCCTGCTTCCGCTTCCGCCCAGGGCATCCATTTCAAGGAGTTTTAATCCTTTCAGTAAAAAATCCTCCAGATCTTCATCATCCTTAAATACTTTAAGAACAATACAGAATGAAAAAACAGTGTCTGCAGGTACTCTTTCTGTAAACCTTGGATTTTCTGCTGTACCTTTTATGCGGTTGATGGAATTTTCTGATTTTACTTCTGTAAATGACTGATGCTTTATTAATGCATTTTTCTTCCAACCTTCATCTAAGGGAGAATCAGCAAAGGAGAGTCTCGATGCACCTATTTTTGCCAGTTCCTCAGCATCTGCGCCACTTGCTCCAAACATGGTGATTATTTTCCGGCAAATCTCTTTATCATCCCCCTCAAGCTTTTTGAAATGGTTTAATCCAAGAGGAGCACCATTGGTCAACCCCATTAATCCGGAACTCAGCTCCAGAAGAGAGCGAACCTTCCCCTTAAGGGATGATCCTGGAATATAAGGTTCATGGGTATGGGGATGTTTTATCACAGGATTATCAGTACCGCCAATTCTCATCTCTGTATCACCTGCACCAATATGAAGTCCGCTCTTTAATACTATTTTTCCGGTTATCTCTTTAATCTCAATAAGTTTCATATCTTTAACCTTTTTTTTTATTAATTGGTTGGTCCGTGGAATCTGTAAAATCCAATAAATGATTCAAAAAATGAAGCAAAGACATCAAGATCTTCAGGTTTTTCCACCTGCTCCACAGATTCTCTGATAAACTGAAGAAAATTATCAGAAATGAGGTTTCTGCCCTTTGCATATGCAGCCTTGGCTGTCACCATATGTACAAGGGGAAAAATACTGCTCCAGCCATTCGGATTTGTTTTGGCCTCCATATTCAGGCTTACAATTTCATCAAAAAATTTTCTCAACTGAGTCCTTTTATTCAAACTGCGTGCATTTTGATTGTCCTGTGCAATCTGTTGTGCAAAATTTTCAGCTTTTGTTGAAAAAAGAGTTGGGTCAATTGTTCCATTTGCCCTGTCTTTCCATAATACTATTTTTTCCATTATCAAGAGTCTCCTATCTTCTGTTGTATTGAATTATCCACAGCGGAATACGCAGTTTAGCTCTGTATATGTCAAGCCATTCAGCAATTTTACTTCCAACATACTTAACTTTTTCATCTCTTACTGCCCTGGCAGCTTTTAAAGCAACATTTCGCTCCACAGAATATTTCAGTAAAGAGCGCCATTTTGTACATGCCATGTCATCAAGATGGATCTCAGTCTGATTCTCTTCAAGAATAACTCTTTCCTCTTCAGCCATGTTGATGAAATCATTTATTTTATAAAGAAAGACACTGCTTATCCATCCCTCCTGCAGCCAGTTGTCAAGTTCATCACTGACTTTTTTAAGCTCATAGAACTCTGTCCATTTAACTGTCTGGTTAAAAAGCGTTATACTGTTTCTGCCCCCGTTTTTTGATGTTTCCAGTGCGCTTTCACAAGCGTTAGCAAACACATCAACAGGAGTGTGGGGTTTGTGAAGAGTTATACCTGCAGAAAAATGAATATCACTGTTTTTACAGACATAAGTCTTAAAACTTTTTTCAAGTTCTGCTGCAAGCTCGGTTATCCTGTTCCAGGGACCAAGAAGAAAAAGATCATCTCCACCCGCAAAAACGGTATAGATATCATTAAATTTGAAATTACTCTCAAGAAAATAAGGCAGATACACTGCAAAATAATTATTCATCTGGCGGCTTAATGTGGCTAACCTTGATATGGTATAGAGGTTCTCTCTAAGTCCGCACGCCATTAAAAGCCCAAGGTTATCAACATCTGCCTTTAAAACTGCTAGAGCCTCCACACCTTTTTTCGTTTCCGATGCACCATCAGAAACCCGTGCCATTAAAGCAATATCATTGAATGTTTTTGGTGTGCCTGGTTCCTTTTTTTCTTGATCTTCGTCTTTCTTTTTATGCTCATTTTCTTCATAGAGATCAGCCTCTGAATATACAGGCACATAACCATTGATATATTTTGCGGTTACTATTTTATCTGCATCATCCAGATTTTCTGAAAAAAGATTGCTGCCGATACTCCAGTATTTAACAATCTGCCCGGCATCTTTGAAATCATCAGGCTCCTCTTTTGGAAAAAAAAGCTGATACTCTCCAAATACAGGATCAAGCAGTTTTCTGCCTTTAATTTGCATACCAGACTTTGCAATAACGACTTTATTCTCTTTAACCAAATTTTCTCCAAGGAAAATATGATCTCTGCACATGGCACAAATATTAAAATCGTCCTGTTTACAATCTCGTTTTGCAGCTCTTTTTCCGCATAAAGGGCAGATGGATGGAGTAAGATCATTGCAAAATCCGTCAAGATAATTTTTTACAGCACCGCCGTATTTTTCAAGATCTATCTTTGAAAATTTTGTCTCATCCATGGCATGGATAACCCTTTCCCACAATGCTGAAAAGCCATTATTTGTAGAATCCCTGCCGGCTGGAAAAGCATTTGTTTCAAAATCACGGCACGCCGCAGAAACCATGGAAAGGCTTATGCAGGTTTCACCGTAGGTCCGTTCAATCAACCATTTGTTTACAATCTCTTTTACTTTGTTTACTGCATTTACAGATTTTTCTGTATTTGGAGCAAGAATTGAAAACCTGCCGCCTGCATTGAGTATTACTGAAGAGTGCGGCAGCCCGATTTTTTTACACAACATATCTGCTGCCAGCTCAGACAGGAGTGAAACACTAAAAGATCTGCCCCTTAAAAGTTTTGATCTATACTTGCGGGTATCCCCAAATCCTGAAAAAATATAATTCTGGATACCGTTAAAATCTCCGCTTATCACAAGAAATTTTTCTTCAGATCTGTTTTTAACACTTGCTTCATCCAGAGTGCCATTAGTTTCATGGAAAAGATAAATTGCAGCTGCAATGGCTGAAGTGGTTGCAAGATGGTCATACAGCGAAACATCAGGGATTACATTTTTAACCCTTGCAGCCGGGATGGCTGAAGTAAACCGCATAACAAGATTGTCAAAATGTTCAAACCATAATTCCGTATTAAGATCTTTATGGGCAAGTTTTGTAAGTTCTGAAAGGAATTGCTTAAATAATAGTTTGTACTCATCTCCGGCCTCTTTGTTGTTTTCTGGAACAACATCCTTTTTTAATCCTGGAAAGATGGATTCAGGATTCTGTGCCTTTAAA
>JAYEHB010000310.1:0-7257 GCA_034659375.1 Thermodesulfobacteriota bacterium | reverse complement strand
TTTGAAAAATCTTCGGATTTTGAGAAAGCCTGAGTTTACCAGACTCAGGCAGGAGAAATCCTACCTAGGATAGATAGGTTATGACACACATGGTTGACGCACCAGACCAGCAACTAATGTCGCTTGTATTTAAGAAGAACTGAGGTAAGGTTCGGTGATACAAGCTCTAAAGCCTATTTATCTTTGTCGAGGTGAGGACGGATTCTTTAATTGGTAACAGATTAGGGATACGCATAACCTGAAGAGGAAAAACTATACATTAGTTTTTGTACTTACCCAAAATAGCAAGAGACTGACAGCAAGAACTACAACTATTATACAAGGTGGCAATTCCTACCATACCCTAAAGGGGTATGGGTTTCCTTGCCACAAAATTTATGAAAATTGTAGAAGATCCCCCCATATCCTCAACACCTGATTAACTAAGGAGACGGAATTATGAAAGAGCTGATTGAATACATTGCACGTGCACTAGTTGATGATCCTGATAGCGTAGAAGTCTCAGAAGTGGTTGGAACCCAGACCTCTGTTCTTGAGCTTAAGGTGGCAAAAGAGGATCTTGGGAAAGTGATCGGCAAACAGGGTAGATCTGCCCGGGCCATGAGAACTATTTTAAGTGCTGCATCTGCAAAGATGAAAAAACGTACAGTACTGGAGATTGTGGAATAATAGCTAAGGAAAAAGAAGAGTTTTGTTTACCATTGGAAAGGTAACCGGAGTTCACGGTCTTAAGGGATATCTCAAGGTTCATTCCTTTGCAGAATCCATTGAAACTTTCAGGCCCGGAATCGATTTTAAGTTAGAAAAGTCCGGGGAAAAAGGTTCCTGGTACAGGCTTGTTAAAGCCTCGCCCCATAAAAAGGGAGTATTGGTTCTTTTGCAGGATGTGGACAGAGATCATGCAGAAACCCTTGTTGGCAAAAATCTTCTTATTCCACGGGAGAATCTCTCTCAACCAGATGATGATACTTTTTTCTGGAAAGATCTTATTGGACTTAGGGTGACAGATCTTAAACAGGGGTATCTTGGGATTATTGATTCTGTCTTTGCCACTGGAAGCAATGATGTTTTTGTTGTTAAAAACCATGGACAAGAGATTCTGGTTCCAGGGATACGTATGGTTGTGCTTAAAGTTGATATTGATAAGAATGAGATGAAGATTGATCTTCCAGAAGGATTGTAAATACCGGGACGTGTTTTATATGAAAGTCCTGGCAAACGTAGGGGCAACCCCCTGTGGTTGCCCTTCATCATTTGTTGTGTGCAGACTTAGACCACCAAGGCTGCCCGTGGCAGTTATATGAAAGTCTTTGAAACCAATCGCAACTTTCATGATTTGTTGTGGGCAAATCGAGGTGAAAGATCAGGTCTGCCCGTGGCAGTTATATGAAACTTTGTCCAAGGTGTTGTAATAATTAGAGTTGGCTCTGCGTCTTCGACCTAATTTTTTGTTTGGCAGATATTTCTGCCATGGTGGTTATTAATGCAATTTACAGTTTTAACACTTTTTCCTGACTTGGTGGATTCTTTTTTTACCCATGGGATCATTGCCAGGGCCCGGGAAAAAGGTCTTATTACAGGTGCAAGTCTCAACATAAGAGATTTCTCCCTGGACCGCCACAAAACAGTGGATGATAAACCCTATGGCGGTGGAGCAGGTATGGTCATGAAGAGTGATCCCCTGGCCCGGGCCATCCGATTTGCAGGAAAAGATTTTTTGGGCTCTGTAAAAGAAGACAGCTCAGAATCTACCCGGGGGAATACAGGCTTTGCCGGAGAAAAAAGTTCAGGGTCAGATTCCAGGGATGTAGATTCAAAGGGTGCATGGGTAGTGATGCTGTCACCCCAGGGAAGGCCTTTTGATCAGGAAAAAGCATTGGAGTTTGCTTCTGAAAAAAAAGATCTTATCTTTGTATGTGGCAGATATGAGGGGATTGATGAGCGCATCAGTCATGCTTTTATTGATGAGGAGCTGTCCATAGGCGATTATGTCATGACAGGCGGAGAGCTTGCCGCCATGGTAATAATTGATTCTGTGACAAGATTATTGCCGGGAGTGCTTGGTTGCGAGGATTCAGCAAAAATGGATTCTTTTAGAAATGAGAGGCTTGAATATGCACATTACACAAGACCTTTTGAGTTTGAAGGAATGAAGGTTCCTGATGTTTTGATTTCAGGAAATCATGGAAAAATAGAAAAATGGAGAACTGCTTCTTCTTTAAAAAGAACTTTTCTAAAGAGACCGGATCTTTTTAGTAAAAGAGAGCTTGATAATGAAGAAAAAGTCCTTTTAAAAGCCTGGTGTCAGGAACTGGAAGCTCTTATTTAATGAACAATCTCTATCTGGCGTTAATACATCATCCTGTTTGTAATAAAAAGGGTGAAATAATCACATCTGCCCTGACAACCATTGATATGCATGATATTGCAAGGGCCGCAGTCACATTCGGGGCAGGAGGGTTTTACATTGTAACTCCACTTGAAGATCAAAAAAAATTGGCAGGTGAAGTGATTGCTCACTGGGTCTCCGGGGTGGGAGGGGATTTGAATCCATTCCGGAAGCAGGCTCTTGAAATGATAAGGGTTGTAAATTCTTTTGAAGAGGTAAAGCAGGATATTGCAAAGGAACATGGCGGGCCTGTCATAAGTGTTGCAACCAGTGCAGCTCAATATAAAGGGTCTGTTACTCCAGGGCAGCTGGCAGAAAAAATTGGTGAAAATTTATCCCATGTTATGGCATTTGGGACAGCATGGGGACTTTCAGAGGATTTTGTAAACGAGTGTGATTTGATTTTAGAGCCGATAAATGGCTGGAATGGTTATAACCACCTTTCAGTGAGATCTGCTGTATCAATTATTCTGGACAGGATCTGTATGAATCTTTTGTAAGCGTTCACAGGGCAACTGGGCACCGCCTCTGCTCGTTGATGGGCAAAGATGGGGTTCTGGCCGAATATTTACATAACAAAAATATAAAAAAAAACAGGAAAAAGAATATAATGAATATAATAGAGAGTATAGAAAAAGAGCAGATGCGTCTTGATCTGCCTGACTTTAGAGCCGGTGATACTGTAAAAGTTCATGTTAAGATTAAAGAGGGTGAGAAAGAGCGTATTCAGCTTTTTACCGGTGTAGTAATAAAAAAAACAAAGGGTCTTTCCAGTGCACGTTTTACAGTGAGAAAAATTTCAGGCGGTGTTGGTGTCGAGAGAATTTTTCCCCTTTATTCACCCTCCTTAGATACCATTGAGGTGCTTACCAGAGGCCGTGTTCGCAGATCAAAAATTTACTATTTGAGAAATTTGCGTGGAAAGGCTGCAAGAATCAAAGAGAGACGTATTGCTTAAATTTTAATTTTGGTTTCTGACCTTTAGTTTCTTAATTCTTATTTTGGCAAGAGAATTAATAACCTTAAGGTCACACGTAAACCCGTTTGCGTGGGACCTTCAGGTTAGATTCCGGCTTGTACAGGTTAGGGTATGCCGGTTAGGGACTTACAAGAATATAAAGCACCTGTATGCAGGTTCGATATTCAGGTAATCTTCAGCAATTTTAACGATAAACGGGTATTATTATTGCTTGTAACTCCCTTATATGATCATTATGAATTGGGGCCGTAGAAACTCTATGTGGTCGTTTGAAATTGAGGCTGTAAAAAACGGTTGTAAATATATTGCAGGTGTTGACGAGGCCGGCAGGGGACCCCTTGCCGGCCCGGTTGTCTCTGCTGCAGTTATTCTGCCTCTTGATTTTCCTGATCATGGAATTACTGATTCCAAAAAGCTCTCCCCTAAAAAAAGAGACCAGCTTTTTTATGTAATTATGGAGAATGCTCTGGCAGTATCAACAGGGACTGCATCAAGCCTTGAGATAGATGAGATCAATATTCTCCAGGCCTCTCTTAAATCCATGGAAAGGGCGGTTTCTGGTCTTGATATCACTCCTGATTATCTGTTGATTGACGGAAAATTTCTGATTGATTCAAATATAAGCCAGCAGGCAATAATAAAAGGCGATTCAAAAAGTATTTCCGTTGCTGCTGCATCCATTATTGCAAAGGTTACAAGGGATTCAATAATGGAAAAACTCCATGAAAAATATCCGGTATATGGTTTTAACAGACACAAGGGATATCCCACCAAAGCTCACAAAGAGTCCATTCTCAAGTATGGTTCATGTTTTGAACACAGGCAGAGTTTTAAAGGCGTAAAAGGTCTTTGATCTGTTTTACCATGGCTGACATTATCTGCAATATTTACATGTAAAGGTACCGTAATATGCCAAGTAAAAGACAAATATTCGGTAAAAAGGCTGAGGATGCTGCCTGCCTCTTTCTTGACAAACTTGGTTTTAAGATCCTTGAAAGAAATTATAGAACAAGGGCTGCTGAAATAGATATAATTGCACAGCATGGTGACTTTCTTGTCTTTATTGAAGTCAAAGCAAGACAAGGTTTGCAAAAAGGAACTCCTGGAGAAGCTGTCAATTTTTCAAAACAGAAAAAGATTAGCCTTGGTGCAGCATATTATCTAAAAGAGAAAAAAATTGATAATGTAAGGGTGAGGTTTGATGTGGTTGCCATTTGCAGTAATAATGGCAGATTTGCCATTGAGCTCATTGAGAATGCATTTCAGGCATTGATCTGAAATCTTAGTTGAAATTTAAAACTCATAAAAACAGTGTAGTACATATATCCTTTTATGGTTAAGGAGAATACAATTTCAGGTACACTTTACGTGGTGGCAACGCCCATTGGCAATCTTGGGGACATAACTTTCAGAGCTGTAAAAATTTTAAAACAGGTTGATCTTATTGCTGCTGAAGATACAAGACACACTGGAAAACTTCTCTCTTACTATGAAATCAAAAAAAAGCTTGTTTCATGTCATGAACATAATGAAACTGCCAGAATCCCTCAGCTGATCAATACCTTGAAACAGGGATCAGATATAGCCCTTGTCTCAGATGCCGGCACTCCTTCCGTTTCCGATCCAGGGTACAGGGTTGTCAAAGCTGCTGCCGGAGAGAATATAAAAGTTGTTCCCATTCCAGGTGCCTGTGCTGCTGTTGCAGGTTTAAGTGTTTCAGGACTTGCCACTGACTCCTTTCTTTTTTCAGGATTTCTCTCAAGAAAAAAAGGAAAAAGGGAAAAAGAACTTCAGGATCTGAAAAATGAAAAAGCTACCCTTGTATTTTACGAATCCCCCAAAAGAATAATTACTCTTTTAGAGCATGTCCTTGCAGTTATTGGTGACAGATCTGCCATGGTTGCAAGGGAGATAACAAAGATGCATGAGGAGTATATTCGGGGTAATATTTCTGATATAGCTGCCAATCTCAAGCTAAGGGATTCTGTAAAAGGGGAGTGTGTTCTGTTCCTTGATGGCTGTGACTGCTCTAATCCAATGATTACAGAAAAGGAGCTTGATAAAGAAATTCTTTTGGCATTAAAGGATTCTGATCTGAAAACAGGAAGCCTTGCAAAAGATCTTTCCAAGCAGTACAATTTATCCAAAAGATTAGTTTATGAGAGGATTCTTAAACTCAAAAGCTCTATATTATAAACACCTGGAATTAAACCTATAAATTCAGCCAATTACAACCTTAAGGAATCAAATTGGAATTTGAATGGCCGGTTTTCTGATCAAGCCCACAATTAACTTATCATTATCCAATCAGGTGGTCTGCCAGCTCAGAAAAACCAAGCCCCCTTTTTTTTTAGTTAAATGACGCAGGGAAAATGGTGCAGTAAATATGGAATGAAATCCCTGTTTATTACAATGGGTTTAATGTTCATAAATTTGTGGTAATGCCAAACCATATTCACGGAATCATCGAAATTCACGGAATCATCGAAATAACCGTAGGGGCAGGCCCCTGTGCCTGCCCAAATGATCGGCAACCACAAAAAAACAGGGCAACCACAGGGGGTTGCCCCTACTTATGATGGTGTACGATTATCCTGCCGTCATTTTTTGAGACGTATATTTTGCTTTTTCAATCCTTGGCGTTAACCATCGAAAAAATTTGACAATATAAGATTTATGACCTATAATAAAACCTAAATTAGGCTCTATATAACCGGCATGGCCGGAGCATGGTCATTCTCATCGGCCACAACAAAAAATGAAAGTCAATTATTCTAACTGGTTATGAAGACTTTCATATAAAAAAGGTGGCATTATGGAATCAGTATTAGCAAATTGTTCAGTGAGTATCTCAGAATTAAAAAAAAATCCATCAATGCTCATTGAACAAGCAAACGGTGAACCCATTGCTGTTTTAAATCATAACAAACCTACTGCATATTTAATCCCAGCAGAAACTTATGCCTTCCTACTTGATAAAATAGAAGATTTTCAATTAGGGTTAGTGATCAAAAATCGGCAAAGTGAAAAGAAATCAGCTATTGAAATAACATTAGATGAGTTATAACTTAAAATTTCTTCCATCCGCTCTAAAGGAATGGAGGAAGCTTGATAATACCATTCAAGCACAGTTCAAAAAAAAATTGAAGAGTCGCCTTGAAACTCCACATGTAAACAGTTCCAAGCTTTCAGGTTTTAGGAATCATTATAAAATAAAACTTAGAGCCAATGGATATCGACTTGTCTATGAAGTAATTGATAAAGAAATCTATGTTTTAGTAATTGCCATTGGTAAAAGAGAGAAAAACTTAGTTTACAAAAAAGCTGCGAAGAGAGGTAATGCTAATGGTTAACACCCGAGTTGATCATTCTTCGTTTGGTTGAGTGCCACAGGGTGCAACTAACCAATCGTTCGAACATAAACCGAGCTTTGCTCGGCTTCTGCCCCTTGATAAGGGCGTTAAAAATATAAATATTTTCACCACCCTGAGTCGGGGTTGTGATCAACTCGGGTGTTAGCCCTCTTACTTAAAGAAAAAAAATGAACCAACTTGTTATGCCTTCAGATACGGATATAGTTCCTCTGATAGAACGTGCCGTTATGGGTGTTCGTGAAGATATGCGAGATAATCCATATATACTTGAAGCCATTCGCGTTTTACCGGTACAGGGATATAGAAGTGTTATCGGAGCTTTTTGGAATGCTGTAGTTGATGATCTACGAAACAAAATTATTTTCCGTAGTATTAGCTTGTTCAATAAAGAAATTGGGCATCCTTCATTTCCCGCTTTACACTTCATGAAATTAAAATGTGTTTTTGAAGGACAAAAAAATTTTTTTTAAAAAAAGACTGTGAGCAGCCACCCATTTGGTGTACTTTAGATTTTT